>WIJN01000007.1:0-110335 GCA_009496085.1 Streptococcus mitis
TTACTCAGAGTTAAGTGACGATAGCCTAGGAGATACACCTGTACCCATGCCGAACACAGAAGTTAAGCCCTAGAACGCCGGAAGTAGTTGGGGGTTGCCCCCTGTGAGATATGGAAGTCGCTTAGCTCTAGGGAGTTTAGCTCAGCTGGGAGAGCATCTGCCTTACAAGCAGAGGGTCAGCGGTTCGATCCCGTTAACTCCCATAGGTCCCGTAGTGTAGCGGTTATCACGTCGCCCTGTCACGGCGAAGATCGCGGGTTCGATTCCCGTCGGGACCGTTTAAGATAACGAAAGTTATTTTAGACTCGTTAGCTCAGTTGGTAGAGCAATTGACTTTTAATCAATGGGTCACTGGTTCGAGCCCAGTACGGGTCATATCTGCGGGTTTGGCGGAATTGGCAGACGCACCAGATTTAGGATCTGGCGCTTAACGGCGTGGGGGTTCAAGTCCCTTAACCCGCATTAAGATATAATAAATGAGCCGGCTTAGCTCAGTTGGTAGAGCATCTGATTTGTAATCAGAGGGTCGCGTGTTCAAGTCATGTAGCCGGCATTTTTAGATAGAAGAAAATAGTGCGAACGTAGTTCAGTGGTAGAACACCACCTTGCCAAGGTGGGGGTCGCGGGTTCGAATCCCGTCGTTCGCTTAGAGAGGCCGGGGTGGCGGAACTGGCAGACGCACAGGACTTAAAATCCTGCGATTGGTAACGATCGTACCGGTTCGATTCCGGTCCTCGGCATAATATAATGAGCACCCTTAGCTCAACTGGATAGAGTACCTGACTACGAATCAGGCGGTTAGAGGTTCGACTCCTCTAGGGTGCATTTTCTATTTAACTCGGGAAGTAGCTCAGCTTGGTAGAGTACTTGGTTTGGGACCAAGGTGTCGCAGGTTCGAATCCTGTCTTCCCGATTCATTACAGAGATACCTATGTGTATCTTTTTTATTTTTAAAATTAAGAGAGAATCATTTTGGTTCTCTCTTTTTTGAATTTCAGTAATTCATTCTATAGTCATTTAGTTTTAAAAAAGCGTTTCAAACATTCAAAAATATTTGGAACTTCCCTTGATAAATCCGTCACTTTCTTTTTCAAGAAACCTCAAGCTTGCTCAGTAGGATTCAAATCTGGTGAATAAGGTGGTAGAGGTAAGAAAAAGTTCTTATCTTGAATGCAAAGCTCATCCAAAACGTTCTTAGGATGAAAACTAGCATTGTCCATGACAATGACATGAGGGCTCTTCAAAGCAGGTAGAAGTTGCGTTTTGAACCACTCCACAAATAAATCACTCGTTATACTCTCCTTGTAAATTATAGGAGCTATAAACTCTCCGTCTACTTGTCCTGCAACAATTGAAGTTCGCTAATCTTTTCATAGACTTTTTCCCCTCTAGGAGCCCGTGCATAAGGACGATAGAGGTAGCGGTCGACTCCTGTTTCATCAATATATACGACTGGTAAATCTTTTAGGTTATCTAAAATATCAAGAAACTCAGCGACTTTCTCTGGATTTTTTTCCTTAAAGCTAGTCGTCATTTTTTAAAGTGACATGAATCTGCTTTAAAGCTGCCCATACTGAAGGAACAGCACAATCAAAATGTACCGCAATTTCCCGTAAAAAAGCATCTGGATGAGCCTCTACAAAGGCTTTTAATTCCTCTAAAGGAATTTTCCGCTTTTTGACGACTCGTTTTTTTCGCTCTAAGTATCCTTGTTCACGTCTTTCTTTTCCCACGTGAAGAGAGTTCTGACGCCTACATCAAAAACTTTAGTTGCTTCGACATGGCTGTGTCCCTCTTTGATGTAATCTAATGCTCCTTGTTTAAAATCTGTACTATATGCAGAGTTTTATTGTAATATGCTTATTTAAAACTAAGAAACTATAAATGAGTATTAGTTTATGTTATAGTTTAAATTTGCTATCACTTTGAAGGAAATAACTATAGATTCTTTTCCACCTCATGTTTTATTGTATAGTGTATTTTGCTTGCTTTGAACAGAATCTTTTATGACATTTGTCATATTTTCTAGTGACAGAAGCATCTAACTCTGCTAACTTCAAAAGACTATAATTGAAGTATGAAATGGAGGAATAAAAAAATGAAAGATAAAGTAATTGTCGCAATGAGTTTAGTAACAGCAGGAATCATGACTTATCTCATGTTCTCAGGATTGGACGAAGGATTCTATCATTTTCCTTGGGAGCTATTTGCAGGATTTGGAATGATGTCCTGGCTTATCCGAGAAGGTTTGAAATTAGTCTCAGATGTGAAAAAAGAGTTTGAAAAATGAAAAAAGCGTTTCTCTATCTTTTTATTGGACTGTCACTAGTGGTATGGTTGGTAGAAATGTTTACAGGTTGGTTTGATCAAGACTTCCTTTACCAATTCATCCGTGGTGCATGGGGATTAGGATTTATGATTTTTATCGCTTTTCCGATGGGGATGGAATGGCTGAAAGGAGAATATCATGAACATGATTAAGGTAGAAAGCCTAAATAAAAACATCAAGAGCAAGGCTATTTTGAAGGATATTTCCTTTGAGGTAGCTGAAGGTGAATGCGTCGCTTTGATTGGTCCCAATGGTGCTGGGAAGACGACACTCTTGGACTGTTTGCTTGGAGACAAACTAGTCACCAGCGGTCAAGTATCCATCCAGGGCTTTCCAGTAACGAGCTCTAAGTTAGATTACACTAGATCCTATCTCCCTCAAGAAAATGTTATCGTTCAAAAACTAAAGGTTAAAGAGTTGATTGCTTTCTTTCAAAGCATTTATCCAAATCCCTTGAGCAACCAGGAAATCGACCAACTTTTGCAGTTTGACCCGCAACAAAAAGAGCAATTCGCAGAAAAATTGTCAGGTGGGCAAAAACGTCTCTTCTCGTTTGTCTTGACCTTGATTGGGCGACCAAAGCTTGTCTTTTTAGATGAACCAACTGCGGCCATGGATACCTCTACTCGTCAACGTTTTTGGGAAATTGTTCAGGATTTAAAAACACAAGGAGTCACCATTCTCTATTCGTCCCATTACATCGAAGAGGTAGAGCATACAGCGGACCGAATCTTGGTCTTGAATAAGGGAGAGTTGATTCGTGATACAACTCCTCTAGCCATGCGCAGTGAGGAGATTGAAAAGCACTTCATCCTACCTTTGGCTTACAAGGAAGTCATTGAGGAGTCTAACTTGGTTGAAAACTGGTCACAAAAACAAGATGCTCTACAAGTAGTCACACGCGAAGCGGATGCTTTCTGGGAACTGTTAGTGCAAGCAGGATGTAGCATACAAGAAATTGAAGTCAATAATCGTAGCTTGTTGGATACAATCTTTGAAGAAACACAAAAGGGAGATGACTAAGATGAAACGATGGATCGCACTAAACAAGATAGAATTTCTATTGACCAAACGACAATTAGTCTATTATTTATTATCAGTAGGTATGCCGACAGCCTTCTATTTATTCTTTTCAGGCATGTACCAAGAAACACCAGGTGGACCGGCTAATTTTATGCGCGACTACCTCATCTCCATGACGGCTTTTTCCATGATGTCGACAGCTATGTTTTCATTCCCAGCTGTTTTACATACCGATAAAATCAACAACTGGCAGAAAACATTGCGCCATACCCCTGTAAATATGGTAGAATATTATCTATCAAAGATAACAAGTATGCTGGTTGATTATTTGATCTCAATCTTGGTGGTTTTCTCAGTTGGGCACTTGGTCAGAGGTGTGGATATGCCTCTAGGAAGCTGGATTGGGGCTGCGTTCTTGCTGATAGTAGGAAGTATTGCCTTTGTAGCGCTTGGCTTGATCCTGACTCTCTTACCGTCTAGTCAGCTGATGTCAGTCGTGGGCAATCTTCTCTATCTAGGCTTGGCTGTTTTAGGCGGACTATGGATGCCCATCTCTTTATTTCCAGACTGGATGCAAGCAATCGGGAAGTGCCTACCAACTTATCAGTTGATGGAGTTGCTCAAGACCTTCTTAAACGAGGGTGGCATCAATTTATCAGCCACAGTTTATCTACTTGTTTTTTCAGCAGTTTTGTTTGGTTTGACCATTTACCTTCAAGGTCATAAGGAGAATGCTTAATGCTTGAAAGACTGAAAAGCATAGACTATATGTATTGGACCAGTTTGATTTTTATGGTTTTTCCCATCGTTCCTGTAGTGACTGGGGAGCTTCCTAGCTGGCATTTGTTGATTGACATTCTGTTTGTCTTGGCTTACTTAGGTGTTTTAACCACCAAGAGTCAGCGTTTATCCTGGCTCTGTTGGGTGATTATGCTAGCCTATGTAGCTGGGAATACTGCCTTTGTTGGTGTAAATTATATCTGGTTCTTCTTTTTCCTTGCCAATCTCTTAATTTATCATTTCGGCGTACGTAGTTTTAATTCTTTACATGTCCGGACTTTTCTCCTTGCTCAATTCCTTGTTGTGGGGCAACTTTTGATTTTTCAGGAAGTTGAAGTTGAGTTTCTAGTCTATCTGCTTGGAATTATCACTTTTATCGATTTAATGACTTTTGGCTTGGTTCGGATTCGTATTGTGGAGGATTTGAAAGAAGCTCAGGCTAAGCAAAATGCCCAGATAAATCTATTGCTTGCTGAAAATGAACGCAGTCGTATCGGTCAGGATTTGCATGATAGTCTGGGACATACATTTGCCATGCTTAGTGTCAAGACAGATTTAGCATTACAGTTATTACAGATGCAGGCTTATCCACAAGTGGAAAAGGAATTAAGAGAAATACAGCAAATTAGCAAAGAATCAATGCGTGAAGTTCGAACGATTGTGGAAAATCTTAAGTCTAGAACTTTGACATCCGAACTAGAGACTGTGAAAAAGATGTTAGAAATTGCTGGAATTGAGGTGGAAACGGATAACCAACTAGATACTGCTAGCCTTACTCAGGAATTGGAGTCAACGGCTTCCATGATTTTGCTTGAGTTAGTGACCAATATCATCAAACATGCCAAAGCGTCTAAAGCTTACTTAAAATTAGAACGGACAGAGAAGGAACTCATTCTAACAGTAAGTGATGATGGCTGTGGCTTCACTTCTATAAAGGGGGATGAGCTCCATACAGTCCGAGATCGTGTCCTTCCATTCTTAGGAGAAGTAAGAGTAATCAGTCAGAAACATCCGACTGAAGTTCAGGTTCGACTACCTTATAGGGAGAGAAACTAAGATGAAACTACTTGTTGCAGAAGATCAAAGTATGTTGCGAGATGCCATGTGCCAGTTGCTTGCCTTTCAAGCAGATGTAGAGTCTGTCTTACAAGCCAAGAATGGACAAGAAGCAACCCAACTCTTAGAAAAAGAGTCCGTAGATATTGCCATTCTTGATGTAGAGATGCCTGTTAAGACAGGTCTTGAAGTGCTGGAGTGGATACGATCAGAAAAGCTAGAAACAAAGGTGGTTGTGGTAACGACCTTCAAGCGCCCTGGTTATTTTGAACGTGCGGTCAAGGCTGGAGTGGATGCTTATGTCTTGAAAGAAAGAAGCATTGCGGACCTCATGCAAACTTTGCATACTGTCCTCGAAGGACGCAAGGAGTATTCGCCTGAATTAATGGAAGTGGTGATGACACATCCCAATCCATTAACAGAGCAAGAAATCGCCGTTTTAAAGGGAATTGCTCAAGGCTTGTCTAACCAAGAAATTGCAGATCAACTTTATTTATCAAACGGAACCGTCCGAAACTATGTTACTAATATTCTTTCTAAACTAGATGCTGGTAATCGAACAGAGGCAGCTAATATCGCGAAAGAATGTGGTTGGTTGTGATGATATAATATTTTTTGAACATTATGTGCTAAAATTGATGGGATTGAATGGAACAATTCCAAGCTTTAGGAGGAATTTATTCCTCCTTTTCTTTCTTTTGGGAGCAGTACAAGAGAGCTAAAATTAAGAATAAAAAAGAAAAATATCTTGACAAGCAAGGGAATAATTTGTTACAATAATAGACGGTACTTTTTACTTTTGGTCTCTCAAGAGTGTACAGGGACGTGCTGACAAATGTTGCAAAAGTACACACAGATGATAGCTGTCACCAAGTGTATCATCACCAAAAATAAAAAAACACAGGAGAATGTAGATGCCTACAATTAACCAATTGGTTCGCAAACCGCGTAAATCAAAAGTAGAAAAATCTAAATCACCAGCTTTGAACGTTGGTTACAACAGTCATAAAAAAGTTCAAACAAACGTTTCTTCACCACAAAAACGTGGTGTTGCAACTCGTGTTGGAACAATGACACCTAAAAAACCTAACTCAGCCCTTCGTAAATTTGCTCGTGTACGTTTGAGCAACCTTATCGAAGTTACTGCCTACATCCCAGGTATCGGACACAACTTGCAAGAGCACAGCGTGGTTCTTCTTCGTGGTGGACGTGTAAAAGACCTTCCAGGGGTACGTTACCATATCGTCCGTGGTGCACTTGATACTGCAGGTGTTAACGATCGTAAACAAGGCCGTTCTAAATACGGTACTAAACGTCCAAAAGCATAAGGAAAGGGGATAAAGAGAAATGAGTCGTAAAAATAGAGCTCCAAAACGTGACGTATTGCCAGATCCGCTTTACAATTCACAATTAGTTACTCGTCTTATCAACCGCGTTATGCTTGATGGTAAACGTGGTACAGCTGCTTCAATCGTTTACGGTGCCTTTGAGCAAATCAAAGAAGCTACTGGCAACGATGCACTTGAAGTATTTGAAACAGCTATGGAAAACATCATGCCTGTACTTGAAGTACGTGCACGTCGTGTTGGTGGTTCTAACTACCAAGTCCCAGTTGAAGTTCGTCCAGAACGTCGTACAACACTTGGACTTCGTTGGTTGGTAACAATCGCTCGTCTTCGTGGTGAACACACAATGCAAGACCGTCTTGCAAAAGAAATCTTGGATGCTGCTAACAACACTGGTGCAGCAGTTAAGAAACGTGAAGACACTCACCGTATGGCTGAAGCTAACCGTGCATTCGCACACTTCCGTTGGTAAAATCATGATGCTAGGAACGGTAAGGATGCAAGGTGAAAATAGGAAACTGATGCAGTATTCGACGAATACAAGGAAGTTTATCTTTTTCACACAGCATCCCGTTCCGGCTCAAATCGGCTAATTAACTTTAGCCCGAGTTCGATTCAATTTGTAAACCTACAAGTTGAAACCAACAATAGCATGAAAACATTGAGAACGGGTAGGTCCTGCCTATCCGTTTTTATTAAAATCATGTTATAATAGAATAGAAATCAAAAATAAATAGGAGAAACAAACCTCATGGCACGCGAATTTTCACTTGAAAAAACTCGTAATATCGGTATCATGGCTCACGTCGATGCTGGTAAAACAACAACTACTGAGCGTATTCTTTACTACACTGGTAAAATCCACAAAATCGGTGAAACTCACGAAGGTGCGTCACAAATGGACTGGATGGAGCAAGAGCAAGAACGTGGTATCACTATCACATCTGCTGCGACAACAGCTCAATGGGACAACCACCGCGTAAACATTATCGACACACCAGGACACGTGGACTTCACAATCGAAGTACAACGTTCTCTTCGTGTATTGGATGGTGCGGTTACCGTTCTTGACTCGCAATCAGGTGTTGAGCCTCAAACTGAAACAGTTTGGCGTCAAGCAACTGAGTATGGAGTTCCACGTATCGTATTTGCCAACAAAATGGACAAAATCGGTGCTGACTTCCTTTACTCTGTAAGCACACTTCACGATCGTCTTCAAGCAAACGCACACCCAATCCAATTGCCAATCGGTTCTGAAGATGACTTCCGTGGTATCATCGACTTGATCAAGATGAAAGCTGAAATCTATACGAACGACCTTGGTACAGATATCCTTGAAGAAGATATTCCAGCTGAATACCTTGACCAAGCTCAAGAATACCGTGAAAAATTGATCGAAGCAGTTGCTGAAACTGACGAAGAATTGATGATGAAATACCTCGAAGGTGAAGAAATCACTAACGAAGAATTGAAAGCTGGTATCCGTAAAGCGACTATCAACGTTGAATTCTTCCCAGTATTGTGTGGTTCTGCCTTCAAGAACAAAGGTGTTCAATTGATGCTTGATGCGGTTATCGACTACCTTCCAAGCCCACTTGACATCCCAGCAATCAAGGGTATTAACCCAGACACAGACGCTGAAGAAACTCGTCCAGCCTCTGACGAAGAGCCATTTGCAGCTCTTGCCTTCAAGATTATGACAGACCCATTCGTAGGTCGTTTGACATTCTTCCGTGTTTACTCAGGTGTTCTTCAATCAGGTTCATACGTATTGAACACTTCTAAAGGTAAACGTGAGCGTATCGGACGTATCCTTCAAATGCACGCTAACAGCCGTCAAGAAATTGACACAGTTTACTCAGGTGATATCGCTGCTGCCGTTGGTTTGAAAGATACTACAACTGGTGACTCATTGACAGATGAAAAAGCTAAAATCATCCTTGAGTCAATCAACGTTCCAGAACCAGTTATCCAATTGATGGTTGAGCCAAAATCTAAAGCAGACCAAGATAAGATGGGTATCGCCCTTCAAAAATTGGCTGAAGAAGATCCAACATTCCGCGTTGAAACAAACGTTGAAACTGGTGAAACAGTTATCTCTGGTATGGGTGAGCTTCACCTTGACGTCCTTGTTGACCGTATGCGTCGTGAGTTCAAAGTTGAAGCGAACGTAGGTGCTCCTCAAGTATCTTACCGTGAAACATTCCGCGCTTCTACTCAAGCACGTGGATTCTTCAAACGTCAGTCTGGTGGTAAAGGTCAATTCGGTGATGTATGGATTGAATTTACTCCAAACGAAGAAGGTAAAGGATTCGAATTCGAAAACGCAATCGTCGGTGGTGTGGTTCCTCGTGAATTTATCCCAGCGGTTGAAAAAGGTTTGGTAGAATCTATGGCTAACGGTGTTCTTGCAGGTTACCCAATGGTTGACGTTAAAGCTAAGCTTTACGATGGTTCATACCACGATGTCGACTCATCTGAAACTGCCTTCAAGATTGCGGCTTCACTTGCCCTTAAAGAAGCTGCTAAATCAGCACAACCAGCTATCCTTGAGCCAATGATGCTTGTAACAATCACTGTTCCAGAAGAAAACCTTGGTGATGTTATGGGTCACGTAACTGCTCGTCGTGGACGTGTAGATGGTATGGAAGCGCACGGTAACAGCCAAATCGTTCGTGCTTACGTTCCACTCGCTGAAATGTTCGGTTACGCAACAGTTCTTCGTTCTGCATCTCAAGGACGTGGTACATTCATGATGGTATTTGACCATTACGAAGACGTACCTAAGTCAGTACAAGAAGAAATCATTAAGAAAAACAAAGGTGAAGACTAATCAGTCCTCGCTCTAGAAGGAAGTCACTTAGTGGCTTCCTTTTGTCTTTAGAAAATACCTCTAAGTATGGTAAAATAGTAGGAGAATAATGTGAGGAAAATGAATGTCAAATAGTTTTGAAATTTTGATGAATCAATTGGGGATACCTGCTGAAATGAGACAGGCTCCTGCTTTAGCACAGGCCGATATTGAGCGAGTTGTGGTTCATAAAATTAGTAAGGTATGGGAGTTTCATTTCGTATTTTCTAATATTTTACCGATTGAAATCTTTTTAGAATTAAAGAAAGGTTTGAGGGAAGAATTTTCTAAGACAGGTAATAAAGCTGTTTTTGAAATCAAGGCTCGGTCTCAAGAATTTTCAAATCAACTCTTGCAAGCCTATTATATAGAAGCTTTTTCTGAGGGTCCATGTGCTAGTCAAGGTTTTAAATCTCTTTATCAAAATCTGCGAGTTCGTGCTGAGGGAAATCAACTCTTTATTGAAGGCTCAGAGGCGATTGATAAGGAACACTTTAAGAAAAATCATCTTCCTAATTTAGCCAAACAACTTGAAAAATTTGGCTTTCCAACTTTCAACTGTCAAGTAGAAAAGAATGATGTGCTGACTCAAGAGCAGGAAGAAGCCTTTCATGCGGAAAATGAGCAGATTGTTCAAGCTGCTAATGAGGAAGCGCTCCGTGCTATGGAACAACTGGAACAGATGGCACCTCCTCCAGCAGAAGAGAAACCAGCCTTTGATTTTCAAGCCAAAAAAGCTGCAGCTAAACCCAAGCTGGACAAGGCGGAGATTACTCCTATGATCGAAGTGACGACGGAGGAAAATCGTCTGGTCTTTGAAGGGGTTGTTTTTGATGTGGAGCAAAAAGTGACCAGAACAGGGCGTGTTTTGATCAACTTTAAAATGACAGACTACACTTCCAGTTTTTCTATGCAAAAGTGGGTTAAGAACGAGGAAGAGGCTCAGAAATTTGATCTAATTAAGAAAAATTCTTGGCTCCGAGTTCGTGGGAATGTGGAGATGAATAACTTCACACGCGATTTGACTATGAACGTGCAGGATGTGCAGGAAGTTGTTCACTATGAGCGGAAGGATTTGATGCCAGAGGGTGAGCGTCGGGTTGAGTTTCATGCTCATACTAATATGTCGACTATGGATGCTCTACCAGAGGTTGAAGAAATCGTTGCGACAGCTGCTAAATGGGGACACAAGGCGGTTGCCATCACGGACCATGGAAATGTTCAATCCTTCCCACACGGCTATAAGGCTGCTAAGAAAGCGGGAATTCAGCTGATCTATGGGATGGAAGCCAATATCGTGGAGGACCGTGTCCCTATCGTCTATAACGAAGTAGAGATGGACTTGTCAGAAGCAACTTATGTGGTCTTTGACGTGGAAACGACGGGGCTTTCAGCCATCTATAATGACTTGATTCAGGTTGCGGCCTCTAAGATGTACAAGGGGAATGTTATTGCTGAATTTGATGAATTTATCAATCCTGGACATCCCTTGTCAGCTTTTACTACTGAGTTGACTGGAATTACGGATGATCATGTCAAAAATGCTAAACCACTGGAACAAGTTTTACAAGAATTCCAAGAATTTTGTAAGGATACAGTCTTAGTTGCCCACAATGCCACCTTTGACGTAGGCTTTATGAATGCCAACTATGAGCGTCATGGTCTGCCTAAGATTAGTCAGCCAGTTATTGATACGCTGGAGTTTGCTAGAAACCTTTATCCTGAGTATAAGCGTCATGGTTTGGGGCCTTTGACCAAGCGATTTGGTGTGGCTTTGGAACATCACCACATGGCCAACTACGATGCGGAAGCGACAGGTCGTCTGCTTTTCATCTTTATCAAAGAGGTGGCAGAAAAACATGGTGTGACAGATTTAGCTAGACTCAACATTGATTTGATTAGCCCAGATTCTTATAAAAAAGCTCGGATTAAACATGCGACAATTTATGTCAAGAATCAAGTAGGGCTAAAAAATATCTTTAAACTGGTTTCTTTGTCTAACACCAAGTACTTTGAAGGAGTGCCACGGATTCCGAGAACGGTTCTAGATGCCCATCGGGAGGGCTTGATTTTAGGGTCTGCTTGCTCGGAGGGTGAAGTTTTTGACGCGGTTGTTTCCCAAGGTGTGGATGCGGCGGTTGAGGTGGCCAAGTATTATGACTTTATCGAGGTCATGCCACCAGCGATCTATACGCCATTGATCGCCAAGGAGCAGGTCAAGGATATGGAGGAACTCCAGACCATTATCAAGAGTTTGATAGAGGTCGGCGACCGTCTTGGCAAGCCCGTTTTGGCTACGGGAAATGTCCACTATATCGAACCAGAAGAAGAGATTTACCGCGAAATTATCATCCGTAGTTTGGGCCAAGGGGCTATGATTAACCGAACCATCGGTCATGGTGAACATGCCCAACCAGCTCCTTTGCCAAAGGCTCATTTTCGAACAACCAATGAGATGTTGGATGAATTTGCCTTTTTGGGAGAGGAATTAGCTCGCAAATTGGTTATTGAAAACACCAATGCCTTGGCAGATATCTTTGAACCTGTTGAGGTAGTTAAGGGTGACTTGTACACGCCTTTCATTGACAAGGCTGAAGAAACGGTTGCTGAATTGACCTACAAGAAAGCTTTTGAGATTTATGGAAATCCGCTGCCAGATATTGTCGATTTGCGGATTGAAAAAGAATTGACTTCCATTTTGGGGAATGGATTTGCCGTGATTTATCTGGCTTCCCAGATGTTGGTGCAACGTTCTAATGAACGGGGCTACTTGGTTGGTTCTCGTGGGTCTGTCGGATCTAGTTTCGTTGCGACCATGATTGGGATTACAGAGGTCAATCCTCTCTCTCCTCACTATGTCTGTGGTCAGTGTCAGTACAGCGAGTTTATCACAGATGGTTCGTACGGTTCAGGTTTTGATATGCCTAATAAGGACTGTCCTAAATGTGGTCACAAACTCAGTAAAAATGGACAGGATATTCCGTTTGAGACCTTCCTTGGTTTTGATGGAGATAAGGTTCCCGATATTGACTTGAACTTCTCGGGAGAAGATCAACCTAGCGCCCATTTGGATGTGCGTGATATCTTTGGTGAAGAATATGCCTTCCGTGCGGGAACGGTTGGTACGGTGGCTGCCAAGACTGCCTATGGATTTGTAAAGGGATACGAGCGAGATTATGGCAAGTTTTATCGTGATGCAGAGGTGGAACGTCTAGCCCAGGGAGCTGCTGGTGTCAAACGAACGACAGGACAACACCCGGGGGGGATCGTTGTTATTCCTAACTACATGGATGTTTACGACTTTACGCCTGTCCAGTATCCAGCAGATGACGTGACGGCTGAATGGCAGACCACTCACTTTAACTTCCACGATATCGATGAGAATGTCCTCAAGCTCGATGTTCTAGGACATGATGATCCGACCATGATTCGCAAGCTCCAAGACTTGTCAGGCATTGATCCAAATGATATCCCGATGGACGATCCTGGTGTCATGGCCCTCTTCTCAGGCACAGATATCTTAGGAGTGAAGCCTGAGCAAATAGGAACGCCGACGGGTATGCTGGGGATTCCAGAGTTTGGGACCAACTTTGTACGTGGAATGGTAGACGAGACCCATCCGACAACTTTTGCTGAGTTGCTTCAGTTGTCAGGGTTGTCCCACGGTACCGATGTGTGGTTGGGAAATGCTCAGGATTTGATTAAGCAAGGGATTGCTGATCTATCAACCGTTATCGGTTGTCGGGACGACATCATGGTTTATCTCATGCATGCTGGCCTCGAGCCTAAGATGGCCTTTACTATCATGGAACGGGTACGTAAGGGCTTGTGGCTCAAGATTTCTGAAGACGAGAGAAATGGCTATATCGAAGCCATGAAGGCTAATAAGGTGCCAGAGTGGTATATCGAGTCCTGTGGGAAAATTAAGTATATGTTCCCCAAAGCCCATGCGGCAGCCTACGTTATGATGGCCTTGCGTGTAGCTTACTTCAAGGTTCACCATCCTATTTATTATTACTGTGCTTACTTCTCAATCCGCGCTAAGGCTTTTGATATCAAGACTATGGGTGCAGGCTTGGATGCTACCAAGCGCAGAATGGAAGAAATCGCTGAAAAACGGAAGAACAATGAAGCTTCTAATGTGGAAATTGATCTTTATACAACTCTTGAGATTGTCAATGAAATGTGGGAACGTGGTTTCAAGTTTGGGAAGTTAGACCTCTACCGTAGTGATGCGACTGAATTCATCATTGACGGAGATACACTGATTCCACCATTTGTCGCTATGGATGGTCTGGGAGAGAACGTTGCCAAGCAGTTAGTGCGAGCGCGTGAAGAGGGAGAATTCCTTTCCAAAACAGAACTACGCAAACGTGGTGGCCTCTCATCAACCTTGGTTGAAAAGATGGATGAAATGGGTATTCTTGGAAATATGCCAGAGGATAACCAGCTCAGTTTGTTTGATGAGTTGTTTTAAAAAAATTAACAGACGGACAAATATTGTCCATCTGTTTTGTTATACTTATAGCATAAAAGAAAAAGAGGTTTAAATGATGAACAATACAGGATTAGATAACAAATATCAATTTAAAAATTTTCTAGAAAAAGATGGTAATACTTTGGCAAAGAAAGAAGCCTTAGAAGTAGTAAAGAACTTAGGATTAAAACATAACCCCTTTTATATTTATGGAGACTCGGGTTCGGGTAAAACACATCTCCTTCAAGCAATTGGAAATAATGTTCTTGAGAACGATCCAGAAAAACGAGTAAAATATATTTCTGCCGAAAACTTATTGGAAAATGAGCTAGAAATACAAAAAGTTAGAAGTGAAGAGTTTGATCTCCTAATCGTAGATGATATTCAGGTATTGGGAGAAAAAGATGATATGATTCAAGAAAAATTTTTTAACCTCTTCAATTCTTTATTTGGTAGGAATACGCAAATTGTTTTATCGGGTAATTCTGAACCAGATCAATTGAAAAATGTTCAATCTCGTTTGATGGTGCGTTTTAAGTGGGGAATGACAGTGTGTCTAAGATCGCTTGAAGATTAACAAAAAGGACTTTAGATGAATGATCAAGAGAGACTACTAACAATCTTTTTACGCTTACAGTTAGGTACTTCACTAGGAAAAAAGCAACTGGCTCAGGAATTTGAGGTTAGCGAAAAGACGATACAGAGAGATTTTTCGCTACTCCGTGATATTTTATCTAGTAACACCAGTTATAGTGGAGATTTGCTTTATAACCGTAAGACGAATAAGTATTGTTTAGCAAGTAAGTCAGTTTTTAATAAAAAGGATATTCTCGTTATTTCAAAGATTTTATTGGAAAATCGAGCGCTTAATAAACCAGAAATTGATAGCTTACTAAAAAATTTACTGGTTTTAGTTCCTCGTGATGATCAGAAAGAAATTGAGCAGATTATTGGTAGTGAAAAGCTTAATTATGCTCCCTTAACGGATCAGCAAAATAGAATAGAGAAAATATGGAATTTATCAGAAGCTATTTTGCATGAACAGGTTCTAGATATTGTCTATCAAAAACCTTATTCTGAGTCTTCTAAGAGGCAGACTGTTTTGCCAGTCTCTCTTTACTATGATAGTCATTATTTCTATCTGGTTGTTTACCAGTTGAAACATGCTACTTATATTACTTTAAGAGTAGACCGTATCCAGTCCTGGTCTCTTAGTAGTATAGAGAAACCCTCTATTTCTTATCGAGATAAATTTAGAGATGGTGATATTCGTAACGAGAGAGTAGATGCTTTTATCGGGAAGAAAATCAGTATTGAAATCGAGTATTTGTACGATCCGACGATTGTGATGGATCAATTTCCAAATGCAAAAATAGTTGGGAAAAATGGTGACTGGACTCATTTTAAATTTGAAAGTCAGCACACACCGGGTCTTAAACGCTGGTTGCTGGGACAAGGGGAAGCAGTTACTGTTTTGTCTCCTCGGATTTTAGTAGAGGATATGAAGCGAACAGTTCAAGAAATGATAGATAAATATAAATGAGGATAAAATGAGTATTCAATTTACTTCTAAAAAGGTTGGTGAACTATTGAAAGAAGGGGATTTGCGAATTCCTTCTTATCAAAGACCATATAAATGGAACAGAAAACATATTCGTAATCTTTTTTATGATTTACGAGATGCTATGGGGAAAAAGGAATATCAGATTGGTTCCGTTATCCTGCATAAGAATGATGGACACTTAGATATTGTCGATGGACAGCAACGGCTAATTTCAATTTCTTTGTTTCTTCATTCGTTAGATGATTTAGAGAATTATAAGGGTGCTAATCAACTGTTGAGTGCTGCTGAATTTGGAGAGCTATCTTGCTATCATGCGAGTGAAAATTATAATGAGTGGAAAAATTTAACTCAATTAGTTGGCGAAAATGAGGCAAAAGATATTTGCAACTTTTTATTAGAGAATTGTGCTGTCTCTGTGATTACTATGCCACAGGCACGATTATCAGAGGCCTTTCAGCTATTTGATTCTCAGAATAATCGTGGAAAATCTCTAGAACCTCATGATTTGCTCAAAGCCTATCATCTTCGCAAGCAAGCTTCCGAAGATGAAAGAATTGTGGAAAAGTGGGAGCAATTTGTAGAGGATAAAGAGTTAAGTCTCAAAGAGTTGTTTGATAAACATCTTTTTCGTATGAGACGTTGGTCGCGAGGAGAGACAGGATTAACAAACAAGCGTTATGGCTCTTATCTCCGTTTTACAGAGGATTTTATTGACGATTTTAAAGGCGTTGATTTGAATCAGAACTTTCCATATCTAGAATTGTATCGTCATATTGAAAATTTTCCTATGTCAATTACTATGCCAATCATTGATGGAAGTAAATTTTTTGAGTATATTGAATCTGCTCATGAAACTATTAGAGTTCATAAAAATTTTTTAAATAAACAGTTAGGGGTCTCTAATGAGTCAGAGGAGGAAGAAAAAAATGTAGCTTACCCAGAAGGTATGTTGAGCATTTACAATAGCTCAAAAGGACGCTACCTCAAGTGTCACAATATATTCTTAAATATTTGTTCACTTTTTGCAGATAGATTTGGAAAAGATGAGTTATCAAAGGAGATAGTAGAGACCTTGTTTATTTGGTCTTATTACCCTCGGGTTAAGTCTAAAGCCATATATGATGCAACGGTAGGGAAATACGCTGCTGGTGGAAGTTTTAGACAAAAAGAGACTCAAAAGTTATTTCAACTTTTATCCCATGCTGTTACTCCGAATGATTTCATGATCAAGATAGATAGAGAATTATTTGAAAATTATACTGTGGACAAGATTATAGAAGAGGAAAAAGATAAATGGTAGAAACACATATAAGCTTATCAGTTAATCGTTTGTTAAATGAAGATACCTATGCTATCCCTCTTTATCAGAGAAATTTTGCTTGGACTTATGATGAAATTGAGCAGTTATTGAACGACGTAGCAGATGCTTTTCAAGAAAATAGAGATAATTACTATATTGGAACATTAGTCGTTAATAAAGAGAATAACATTTTCAAAATCATAGATGGGCAACAGCGGACAACTGCTCTTAATTTGATTGCCTTAGCTTTGAAGCATGATTTTGGTTTTGATAGATTGAAAGCTGTCAATCTTACCTTCCCAGCTAGGAAGAAATCAAATAAGAATATTCAAGATTTATTTGCCAAGAAAAAAATTTTAGAGGGCGATGAAAATGAGCTGACTAGAGGTTACGGACATGCTAGAGACGCATTGAAAAAAGTGTTAGAAGAGCGCCAATTGAATCCTCAGTCTTTCGTTAATTATCTTTTTGAAAAGGTCATCATTTTTCGGAGTATACTTCCTGAAGATTTAGATTTGAATCTTTATTTCGAACGTTTCAATTCTCGAGGAGAACAACTAGAGGCTCATGAGATTCTTAAGGCACAAATGATGTCTAAATTTGGTGAAGATCAAGAAATGGCGCAAAAGTTTGCAAGAATTTGGGATGCCTGTGCAGAGTTTGATAAGCCGGTAGCAAGTCAGTTTAAGATGAGGCGAAAGAGAGCAGATGACTTTCAAGAACGTGAACGTATTTTTGGATGGCATTTTACAAATTACTCATTTCATAATATTTATAATGATATTGATTTTCATCAAAATGAAAGAAGAAAGTTATCAGATATATTAGGAAAAAAGATAAATGAAAAAGATATAGAAGTAGAAAAAGATTTTGGCGATTATACTACAGTCATTGATTTTCCAACATTCTTACTCCATGTATTGGCAATTGCGGAAGGTAAGAAAACTGATGAGATTCAACTAGATGATAAGAAACTCTTAGCACTATTTGATATAAAAAATAAAGATAAAACTTGGGTTATTGAATTTAGTGAATTTCTTCTTAGAATAAAACATATTTTCGATAATTACATCGTTAGAAACTCGAATACGGATTCTTCAAGTAGAAATAAGGATGAATGGTTTTTACAGAAGGGGACTTATTATGAATATCAACCAAATGGAAAATCTAAAGAACATTATATAGTCGAAGAACGTTTTACTAATAATACGTTTTCGGATTCGGAAATTAACCAAAACATCATTCTCCTTCAATCCATGTTTGCTGTGACCTTTACTGCCAATCGTGATAGTCGTTGGTTATATGAAATCTTGCAATTTCTCTTTAACCATATTGAAGAGTTAAATCAAACAGAATTTGCCAGTCTCTTTAAGGATTTTCTTGAAAAAATGGCAGTGAGATATGCTGAGGAAAGATTGTTTACCGAAGATAAAAGTATCAAAAAATATGGGGCAATTCCTGTCTACGCTTTTAACTTTGTGGATTATGTTTTGTGGAAAAATCGTGCCGAATTAGAGAAAGAGTACAAGGATATTAATTTTGATCATTTCAAATTTGCATATCGCCGTTCCATAGAGCATTGGTATCCTCAGAATCCAAATGGACATGATGGAGAAAGCCAATTACCTGCTGAGTTTTTACATTCCTTTGGTAATCTTTGTATCATTACCGATAGTCAGAACTCCAGGTTTGGCAACTCCTATCCAGAGGCTAAATTAGAGCAATGGGAAAGAGAAGGGATATTCCATCGTCAGAGTTTAAAATTACAGATGATGGCAAAGATAACTTCTAAAAAAAATAGATGGGATATTGGTGAGATTCAATCTATGGAAAAAGAAGTCGAAAGATATGTACACAATTTTTGTAATAGCTAATTAAAACAAGCTTCAGTAAGCTTGTTTTTTAAAATACCAATATGTGTGATATACTAGTAAGGGAAGGATTTTGTAAAAGATAAACCAGCTCAAAAAGTTTTTGACTATCAGCTAGAGCTGGCAGATGAAACAATTCTTCTATCAACAGCACTCTTGTCAGGTGCTATTGCTTTAGCAGGATTATTCTCTGCTTTGAAAGAAAAATAAAAATAGAAAAGAGAAACAACATGGTTTTACCAAATTTTAAAGAAAATCTAGAAAAATATGCGAAATTATTGGTTGCGAATGGAATCAACGTGCAACCTGGTCACACTTTGGCTCTCTCTATTGATGTGGAGCAACGTGAGTTGGCTCACTTAATCGTCAAAGAAGCTTATGCCTTGGGTGCACATGAGGTTATCGTTCAATGGACAGATGATGTCATCAACCGTGAGAAATTCCTCCACGCACCGATGGAACGTTTGGACAATGTGCCAGAATACAAGATTGCTGAGATGAACTATCTCTTGGAGAACAAGGCTAGCCGTCTTGGGGTTCGTTCTTCTGATCCAGGTGCCTTGAACGGAGTGGATGCTAACAAGCTATCAGCTTCTGCTAAAGCTATGGGACTTGCTATGAAGCCAATGCGAATCGCAACTCAATCCAACAAGGTTAGCTGGACGGTGGCAGCTGCTGCTGGACTTGAGTGGGCTAAGAAAGTCTTTCCAAATGCTGCGAGCGACGAAGAGGCAGTTGATCTCCTTTGGGACCAAATCTTCAAAACTTGCCGTGTCTATGAAGAAGATCCTGTTAAGGCTTGGGAAGAGCATGCAGCTATCCTCAAGAGCAAGGCCGATATGCTTAATAAAGAGCAATTTTCAGCCCTTCACTACACAGCGCCAGGGACAGATTTGACACTTGGTTTGCCGAAGAACCACGTTTGGGAATCAGCTGGTGCTATCAATGCGCAGGGAGAAGGATTCTTACCAAATATGCCGACAGAGGAAGTTTTCACAGCACCAGACTTCCGTCGCGCAGATGGTTATGTCACTTCTACAAAACCGCTTAGCTACAACGGAAATATCATCGAAGGCATTAAAGTGACCTTCAAGGATGGTCAAATCGTAGACATCACTGCTGAGAAGGGTGATCAGGTCATGAAAGACCTAGTATTTGAAAATACTGGTGCGCGTGCCTTGGGTGAATGTGCCTTGGTACCAGATCCAAGTCCAATTTCTCAGTCAGGCATTACCTTCTTCAACACCCTTTTTGATGAGAATGCTTCAAACCACTTGGCTATCGGTGCAGCCTATGCGACTAGCGTCGTTGGTGGCGCAGAGATGAGCGAAGAAGAGCTTGAAGCTGCAGGGCTTAACCGTTCAGATGTTCACGTGGACTTTATGATTGGGTCTAGTCAAATGGATATCGATGGTATCCGTGAGGATGGGATGCGAGTACCTCTCTTCCGTAACGGAGATTGGGCAAATTAAGGAGCCAAGATGATAGGAAGTATGTTTGTTGGTCTCCTAGTGGGACTCTTGGCAGGTGCTTTGACCAATCGTGGAGAGCGAATGGGATGTTTTGGGAAAATGTTTCTCGGTTGGATTGGAGCCTTTCTGGGTCACTTGCTTTTTGGAACTTGGGGACCAGTTTTATCAGGAACAGCTATTATCCCAGCGATTTTAGGTGCCATGATTGTCTTAGCGATTTTCTGGAGACGAGGAAGTTAATTTCTTAAATCTGATACTCAATGAAAATCAAAGAGCAAACTAGGAAACTAGCCGCAGGCTGCTCAAAGCACTGCTTTTCGGTTGTAGATAGAACTGACGAAGTCAGCTCAAAACATGGTTTTGAGGCTGTAGATGAAACTGACGAAGTCAGTAACATATATACGGCAAGGCGACGTTGACGCGGTTTGAAGAGATTTTTGAAGAGTATGAAACGAAAAGGAGGTTGGTCATTGTACCAGCCTCCTTTTGAGTATGATATAATAGTTCTATGAGATTAGATAAATTTTTAGTTGCCTGCGCTGTGGGGAGTCGGACAGAGGTCAAAAACTTGCTCAAGGCTGGGCGCGTGACGGTAAATGGTAAAAAAGAAAAGTCGGCTAAATTGCAGATTGATGAAGAAAGAGATGAGATTCGCTTTGATGAGCAAGTGTTGGAGTATGAAGAGTTTGTCTACTACATGATGAACAAGCCCCAAGGAGTTATCTCAGCGACTGAGGATCTCAAGCACAGAACCGTTCTGGATTTGTTGGATGACTTGGCGCGTAGTAAGGAAGTTTTCCCAGTAGGGCGCTTGGATATCGATACGCATGGTCTTTTGCTCTTGACTAATGACGGCCAGCTTGCCCATGCTCTTCTTTCGCCCAAGCGTCATGTGGACAAGACTTATCTGGCTCAGGTCAAGGGAATGATGACTCAAGAAGATGTGGAGACATTTGCTGAGGGTATTCCTCTCAAAGACTTTACCTGTCAACCCGCTAGACTGGAGCTTGTGTCTGTAGATACAGAAAAGAATCAAAGCCAAATCCGTGTGACCATTGCAGAAGGGAAGTTTCATCAGGTCAAGCGTATGGTGACCTACTGTGGCAAGGAAGTGGTGGACTTGCAACGTTTGACTATGGGAACTCTAGTGTTGGATGAGAATTTACAAAGAGGAGAATGGCGTCGCTTGACTAAGGAGGAATTAGAAGTTCTCCTTGCTAGCATTGCTTAATTTGGTTTATAATCGAAAAAGGTGAGGAATAATGTCCTTGCCTTTTATGTTTTTCAGTTGCTTCCTTTGTGAAAAGAGTTATAATAGACTGTAGAATAAAAGGAGGAATCTATGAACGCGATTCAAGAATCATTTACTGATAAACTATTTGCCAACTATGAAGCAAATGTCAAATACCAAGCGATTGAAAATGCTGCTAGCCACAACGGGATTTTTGCAGCTCTAGAACGCCGTCAAAGCCATGTAGACAATACACCTGTTTTCTCATTGGATTTGACCAAGGACAAGGTAACTAACCAGAAAGCATCTGGTCGTTGCTGGATGTTTGCAGCTCTTAACACCTTCCGTCACAAGCTCATCTCGCAATACAAATTGGAAAACTTTGAACTGTCACAAGCCCACACCTTCTTCTGGGACAAGTATGAGAAATCAAACTGGTTCTTGGAGCAAGTCATTGCGACTGCAGACCAAGACTTGACGAGCCGTAAGGTTAAATTCCTACTCCAAACTCCACAACAAGATGGCGGTCAATGGGATATGGTCGTTTCTCTCTTTGAGAAATATGGTGTCGTTCCTAAGTCTGTTTATCCAGAGTCTGTTTCATCTAGCAGCAGTCGTGAGCTAAATGCCATTCTCAACAAATTGCTTCGTCAAGATGCTCAAATCTTGCGTGACTTGCTTGCTTCTGGCGCAGACCAAGCGACTGTTCAAGCTAAGAAAGAAGATCTTTTGCAAGAAATCTTTAACTTTCTTGCTATGTCTTTAGGACTTCCACCACGTAAATTTGACTTTGCTTATCGCGATAAAGATAACAACTACCAAAGTGAAAAGGGCATCACACCACAAGAGTTTTACAAGAAATATGTTAATCTTCCACTAGAAGACTACGTTTCTGTTATCAATGCTCCAACTGCTGATAAACCATACGGTAAATCTTACACAGTTGAGATGTTAGGAAATGTGATTGGTAGCCGTGCGGTTCGCTACATCAACGTGCCGATGGAGCGCTTGAAAGAGTTGGCAATTGCTCAAATGCAAGCAGGTGAGACTGTTTGGTTTGGTTCTGATGTTGGTCAGCTCAGCAACCGTAAAGCTGGAATCCTTGCGACAGATGTTTATGACTTTGAATCAAGCATGGACATTAAACTCACTCAAGACAAGGCTGGACGTTTGGATTACAGCGAAAGTTTGATGACCCACGCCATGGTCTTGACAGGTGTTGATTTGGATGAAAATGGCAAGTCAACCAAGTGGAAGGTTGAAAACTCATGGGGAGACAAGGTTGGTACCGATGGTTACTTTGTTGCCTCAGACGCTTGGATGGACGAATACACTTACCAAATCGTTGTCCGTAAGGAATTGCTGACAGCAGAAGAACAAGCTGCCTATGAAGCAGAACCAATTGTACTCGCACCATGGGATCCAATGGGTGCCTTGGCCGAATAAAAGTATAGAAAAAAGGAATCAGATTTTAGAACCTGATTCCTTTTAAGTTGCTTGATTACATGATGTGAAGAACATGTGCCACAATACCCACTGCGAAGAGTGCAAGGATAATAGTGATTGGAGATACTTTTTTCTTAAGCAAGTACATGCAAAGGAGAGTAAGGAGTAGTCCTGATAGTCCAGGGATCAACATATCCAAGTTTTGTTGGAAAGTAGTAACTTTTTCAGGTGTTTGAGACAATCCTTGTCCTACTTGTGCGAATGCTTCTTGAATACCTTTAGATCCTTCTGGCAATTTATCCCAATGGATATAAGCCTTTTCATCTAGTTGAACTTTGGCAACATCGAAAGCAAATTTAATATTTACCCAACGTTGAACAAGGACAGCAAGAATGAACATACCAAGGATAGAAGCTCCTTTAGTGATGTCTTGAAGGATACCGCCAGACATATCTTTAGTGATTTCTGATCCAGCCTTGTATCCAATCTCTTGTGTATACCACAAGAATGACATACGAATCAAGTTCCAAAGAACGAAGAAGAGGATTGGACCTAAGATATTACCAGTAAGGGCAAGTGAAGCACCGAGTGATCCAAGGATTGGGCGTACTGTAAACCAGAATACTGGGTCACCGATACCAGCAAGAGGTCCCATCATACCGATTTTAACCCCTTGGATAGCAGCGTCATCAATTTCAACACCGTTAGCACGTTCTTCTTCAAGTGCAAGAGTAACCCCCATGATTGGAGCGGCTACGTATGGGTGAGTGTTGAAGAACTCAAGATGGCGTTCAAGAGCAGCGATTTGATCTTCTTTTTTAGTGTAGAGTTTTTTAAGAGCTGGAATTAATGAGTAAGCCCAACCCAAGTTTTGCATACGTTCATAGTTCCAAGAACCTTGTAAGAAAGTTGAACGCCACCAAACTTTTTTACGATCTGATTTAGTTAATTGAAGTTTTTCAGTCATGATGTTTTCAGTCCTTTCTTATCTTAGTAGTCTTCTAGGATATCGCCGATTGGGTCGTTAGAAGTTGCGGCTCCACCGCCACCGTTTCCACCAGTTTTAGAAAGGTGAAGGTAGATAAGAGCGATAGCAACACCGATAGCACCAAATCCGATTAGAGTAATATCTGACACGGCAGCAAGCACGAAACCGATAGCGAAGAATGGCCATACTTCACGAGTTGCCATCATGTTGATAACCATAGCGTAACCAACGGCAACAACCATACCACCACCGATAGCCATACCATCTTTAAGCCAATCAGGCATAGCATTTAGAATGCTTTGTACTGTTTCAGTTGGTACCATTAGAAGGAGTGCTGCAGGGACTGCAATACGAAGACCTTGAAGAAGAAGTGCGACAAAGTGAGCACGTTCAACTGCTTTGAAGTCACCTTTTTTAGCAGAAGCATCAGCAGTGTGAACCAATCCGACAGAGAGTGTACGGACAATCATAGTCAAGAATAGACCAGCAACTGCAAGAGGGATAGCAACCGCTTGGGCAACACCGATACCTGTCTTAGTAAAGTCGCCACCAAGAACCATGATAATGGCAGCAGCAACAGAAGCAAGAGCAGCGTCAGGAGCTACGGCAGCTCCGATGTTAGCCCAACCAAGGGCGATCATTTGAAGAGAACCACCAAGGATGATCCCTGCTTCAAGGTTACCAGTAACAAGACCGATAAGGGTACAAGCTACGATTGGTTGATGGAATTGGAACTGGTCGAGGATACCTTCAAGACCTGCTAGGAAGGCTACAACGACTACTAAAACCATAGAAATAATAGACATCTTTAAAATCCTTTCATAAAATCGATTATTGCACGTTTGCTTTGTTGATCAAGTCAAACAAATCTTTTTTGGTGTCGTTTGGTACTTTACGTACATCAAATTCAACACCAAGGTCACGCATTTTTTCAAATGTAGCAACGTCTTCTTTATCCATAGACAAAACGTTGTTAACCATTGTTTTACCAGTTGAGTGAGCCATTGATCCAACATTAAGAGTTTTGATTGGCACGCCACCTTCGATAGCACGAAGGGCATCTTGAGGTGTTTCAAACAAGATAAGGGCATGTGTTCCTCCGAAGCGAGGATCTTTTGCAACGTCGATTAGTTTTTGGATAGGAACAACATTTGCTTTCACTTTACCTGGAGCTGCTTGTTTAATCAATTCTTTACGTAATTCGTCTTTAGCTACGTTATCTGAAGCAACGATGATACGATCTGCTTTTGAATCTGGAGTCCAAGCAGTTGCAACTTGACCGTGAAGTAAACGAGTGTCTAGACGGGCAAGGTTGATTTTGAGTTTACCGTCTCCGATGACAGTTCCTTCTGGAATAGCAGCTTGGGCAACTGGAGCAGCTGCAGCGCTTGCTACTTCCTCAACTGGGTTTAGCTCTTCTGGAAGAGCTTTGATGCCATCTTTGGCTTCTTTAATGATATTAGCAGCGACTTTTTCTACACCTGCAGCAGCGTCCATGAGGCGCTCTGTGTAGGCTTGAATTAACATCGGTAAGTTAAGTCCTGTGATGATGGCAAACTTACGCTCAGGATTTTCTCCCATCACGCGGCTAGCTTGGTTAAATGGAGATCCACTCCAAAGGTCAGCCAAAACTAGAACCTCATCTTCTGCGTCAAATGCAGCAACAGCGTTATTAAACTTAGCGTATAGATCATCAGGACCTTCATTTGGCATAAAGGTTACAACTTGAACCTTTTCTTGTTCACCAAAGATCATAGATCCTGACTGATGAATACCCGCAGCAAATTCGCCGTGGCTCGCAATAATGATTCCGATACTCATTATTGTCATTCCTCCTTTTTTGTTTTAGTTTTCGTTTAAGAAAACTTTAAGACTTTTTAAGTATAAACCGTTTTCATCTAAAAATCAACTATTTATCATAAAATAATTAAAAAGATTACATCTGAAAATATTGATATATTGAGTTTTAGAGAAGTTTTTTTGAATCCTTATTTAAAAATTTAATATAAAAAAGTTGGAAGCGTATTCCAACTTTTAAAATAGGTTTTTATTAGATTAGTGGGTGAAGTCGAGTACCATACGTCCTTGAATTTGACCTTTTTCCATTTCGTCGAAAATGGCTACAGCATCTTCTATTGGACGTTTTTGAACAACTGGAACTACCAAACCTTCTGCACCGAATTGGAAGGCTTCTTCCAAGTCTTTACGAGTTCCAACGAGAGAACCAATGACTTGGATTCCATCTAGAACGGTTTTTACGATACTTAGTTCCATCATTTCAGAAGGAAGACCAACAGCGACGACGCGACCACCGGCACGAACTGAGTCAACAGCCTGGTTGAAGGCAACTTTAGACACAGCAGTTACGACAGCTGAATGAGCTCCGCCATCAGTTTTTTCCTTGATAAGTCCAGGTACATCTTCAACTTCGAGTCCGTTAATCACAATGTCAGCGCCTACTTCTTTTGCAAGGGCAAGTTTGTCGTTATTGATATCAACTGCGATGACATGAGCATTGAATACTTTTTTAGCGTATTGAACAGCTAGGTTACCAAGTCCACCAGCACCGTAAAGAACAACCCATTGACCTGGTTCAACTTTTGCTTCTTTTATAGCTTTATAGGTTGTTACACCAGCACATGTGATAGATGAAGCTTGGGCTGGATCAAGTCCGTCAGGAACTTTAACAGCATAGTCTGCAGTTACGATACATTGTTCAGCCATACCACCATCTACTGAGTAGCCGGCATTTTTCACTGTACGGCAAAGGGTTTCACGGCCAGTAGTACAGTATTCGCAAGTGCCACATCCTTCAAAGAACCAAGCAACGCTGACGCGGTCGCCGACTTTAAGGCTTTTTACATCTGGGGCAATCTCTTTGACGATACCAACACCTTCGTGTCCTAGGACACGTCCTGGTACTTGACCAAAGTCACCATGGGCAACGTGGAGGTCAGTGTGGCAAACACCACAGTATTCAATTTCTACAAGTGCTTCCCCAGTTTCAAGTGGACGGAGTACTTTTTCTTCAACAGCAACACCAGTGCTTTCTGGATTTACAACAACAGCTTTCATAGCTATCCTCCTTGATATTGACCGAGAACAGGGACAACGGGACTGGATTGATTTTGTGTCAACAGAGTCGAGTGTGACGAGCTCTCTTGTATTTATATGTGAAGTATATCGCAAAAGAAAGCCTTTTCCAAGGTTTTGGAGGTAAAAAATAGAACAATCGATTAACTGGTTGATGAGACTGTGAAAAGAACACAAAGACCAGCTCGCAAGCTGGTCATACTCTTCGAAAATCTCTTCAAACCACGTCAGCTTCGCCTTGCCGTATATATATGTTACTGACTTCGTCAGTTCTATCTGCAACCTCAAAACAGTGTTTTGAGCTGACTTCGTCAGTTTCATCTACAACCTCAAAGCAGTGCTTTGAGCAACCTACGGCTAACTTCCTAGTTTGCTCTTTGATTTTCATTGAGTATCAGTATAGGTTATAAGAATAAGTCTTGCAGGGTTTTGGCAACCCCATCTTGGTCATTGGTCAGGGCAATTTGCTCATCTGCATAGGGGAGCAGGTCTGGATTGGCATTTTTCATGGCATAGCCCTTCCCTGCAAAAGCGAGCATTTCGGTATCATTGTGTTCATCTCCAAAAGCAATCAAATCTTTTTTGTCACGGTTCATTACCTTGAGCAAGTAGTCTAAGGCGAAGGCCTTATTGACACCTTTTGGTGTACACTCAAGGATATTGAGCGGACCTCCCCAGGTATTGATAGACAGTTGATGCTGATAGAAGGTGTTCATTTCTTTTGCCAAGGCATATTTGTCACTGGCTCTGGTCTGTAACAGAATACAGTTAGGATCCTTGGTTACTAACTCAGGCTGAAATTGATCTTCAGGCTGGAAAGCTTCTACACCAAATAGCTTGGGATTAGCAATTTCTTCATTAGGATTTGTAATGTAGAATTTTTTACGGTATTCTCCAGCGATAAAATCGGCTTGAATGTCCTCTGAACGTCGAACCATATCTAGCAGATATTTTTTGTCTACAGTCAAACACTTTTCAAAGTCCCAAACTTGGTCTGGTAAATGAGTAAGGGAGCCGTTGAAATTAATCATAGGAGTGTTTAAGTCTAGTTCACGGTAAAAATCTTTTGACATGCGGTAAGGGCGCCCTGTCGTAATAATAACTTGATGGCCTTTTTCAGTAACTTTTTTAATAGTTTCTTTGGTAAAGTCAGAAATCTGACTGTCCGAGTTGAGCAGGGTTCCATCCAGATCAACTGCAATAATTTTCTTCGTCATATGGACCTTTCTAGTGTCTTTTCAGATAATACTCTTCGAATATCTCTTCAAACCAAGTCGGTTTCCATCTGCAACCTCAAAACACTGTTTTGAACAACCTGCAGCTAGATTTTTAGTTTGCTCTTTGATTTTCATTGAGTATAAGATGTCTTCTATTATAACAAAAAGCAGGCAGAAAAGCAGATTCCAAACGAAAAATGGAATTGCATCAAATTCTTAAATAAATCAAACAAAGATATTGAAAAAGTGAATGATAAATGATATAATTCTATTATTGTTCGTAAAAATTAAAAGGAGATTGATGATGGACAAATTATTTAAACTAAAAGAGAACGGTACAGACGTTCGTACAGAGGTTCTCGCTGGTTTAACAACTTTCTTTGCAATGAGCTATATTCTCTTTGTAAACCCACAAATGCTTTCACAAACAGGGATGCCTGCTCAGGGTGTCTTCCTAGCGACGATTATTGGTGCCGTTGCTGGTACCTTGATGATGGCTTTCTACGCTAACTTGCCATATGCCCAAGCTCCAGGTATGGGGCTGAATGCTTTCTTTACTTTTACAGTCGTATTTGGACTTGGTTATTCTTGGCAAGAAGCCTTGGCTATGGTCTTCATCTGTGGGATTATTTCATTGATTATTACCTTGACAAATGTTCGTAAAATGATCATTGAATCGATTCCCAATGCCCTTCGTTCAGCTATTTCAGCGGGTATCGGTGTCTTTCTTGCCTATGTAGGGATTAAGAATGCTGGACTTTTGAAATTTACGATTGATCCAGGCAACTATACTGTTGTAGGAGAAGGGGCTGACAAAGCCCAAGCAACGATTGCAGCGAACTCTTCAGCAGTTCCAGGATTGGTTGACTTTAATAATCCAGCTGTTTTGGTGGCACTTGCAGGACTTGCTATTACCATCTTCTTTGTTATCAAAGGGATTAAAGGGGGAATTATTCTCTCTATCTTGACAACAACTGTTCTTGCTATTGCGGTTGGTTTGGTTGATTTGTCTAGTATTGATTTTGCTAATAACCATGTTGGTGCAGCCTTTGAAGACTTGAAGACAGTCTTTGGTGCAGCTCTTGGTTCAGAAGGTTTGGGAGCTTTGATTTCAGATACAGCTCGCTTGCCTGAAACTCTGATGGCCATTCTTGCCTTCTCATTGACAGATATTTTTGACACAATTGGCACCTTGATTGGTACAGGTGAAAAAGTTGGTATCGTAGCGACAAACGGTGAAAATCACCAATCAGATAAGTTAGACAAGGCTCTTTATTCAGACTTGATTGGTACTTCAATTGGTGCCATCGCAGGTACTTCAAACGTAACGACTTATGTTGAATCTGCAGCTGGTATCGGTGCAGGTGGACGTACTGGTTTGACAGCCTTGGTTGTAGCTATCTGTTTCGCGATTTCAAGTTTCTTTAGCCCACTTCTCGCTATCGTACCTTCATCTGCCACAGCTCCAATCTTGATTATTGTTGGGATTATGATGCTTGGTAGCTTGAAAAATATTCATTGGGATGATATGTCTGAAGCAGTTCCTGCTTTCTTCACATCTATCTTTATGGGATTCAGCTACTCTATCACTCAAGGGATTGCAGTTGGTTTCTTGACTTACACTTTGACTAAAATTGTTAAAGGTCAAGCTAAAGATGTTCATGTAATGATTTGGATTTTGGATGCCTTGTTTATCCTTAACTATATCAGCATGGCCCTATAATAGAATTACCCAGGGGGATTTCCCCCCTTTTTTTAATACAAAGTCTAGGAGATGAATGATGGAAGAGAAAAGTATGTGGAAAGAATTGTTGAATCGTGTAGGATGGCTTTTGGTCTTCTTGCTAGCGACAATTTTATATCAGATTCCTTTAGGGATTACTGCTATTTTAACTTTAAATGCAGTACCACTGTTACAGTCAGGACTGATAGTTGCTGGTATTTCGATTGTAGTGTTGGCCCTATTTATTTTTGGAGCTCGTAAAACGCAGTTAGCAAGTTTTAATTTTTCTTTTTTTAGAGCTAAGGATTTGGCACGTTTGGGTTTGAGTTATTTAGTCATTATCGGGTCAAATATACTTGGTTCCATCTTATTGCAACTGTCAAATGAGACAACAACAGCTAACCAGTCTCAGATTAATGATATGGTTCAGAATAGTTCTCTGATTTCTAGCTTCTTCTTGATAGCCTTGCTTGCTCCGATTTGTGAGGAAATCTTGTGCCGTGGGATTGTTCCTAAAAAGATTTTCCGAGGTAAGGAGAACTTGGGATTTGTGGTTGGTACGATTGTGTTTGCTTTATTGCATCAACCAAGTAATTTACCTTCTTTATTGATTTATGGAGGTATGTCAATCGTTCTATCTTGGACAGCCTACAAGACCCAACGTTTGGAAATGTCTATCTTGCTTCACATGATTGTTAATGGGGTAGCTTTCTGTTTATTGGCTCTTGTGGTGATCATGAGTCGGACATTAGGGATTTCTGTTTAAGATTTTTGACAATTGCTTACTTGTTTCTATTGGGAAAAAGATGAATGCAATCGTGTCCATCTTTTTCTTTTTATGGTAAAATAGAGAAATAATACTCAATGAAAATCAAAGAGCAAACTAGGAAACTAGCCACAGGCTGTACTTGAGTACGGCAAGGCGACGTTGACGTGGTTTGAATTTGATTTTCGAAGAGTATAATATGGTGAAAAGCCTTGAGGGAGTAACCAATATGTCAAGTAAAGCCAATCATTCAAAGACATCTATTTGCGGAATTATCAATGTAACCCCAGACTCCTTTTCGGACGGTGGTCAATTTTTTGCTCTTGAGCAAGCGCTCCAGCAGGCTCGTAAATTGATAGCAGAAGGATCCAGTATGCTCGATATCGGCGGAGAATCGACTCGGCCTCGGCCGGGAAGTAGCTATGTTGAGATAGAAGAGGAAATCCAGCGTGTTGTTCCAGTAATCAAAGCTATTCGCAAGGAAAGTGATGTCCTCATCTCTATTGATACTTGGAAAAGTCAGGTGGCAGAGGCTGCTTTGGCTGCTGGTGCTAATCTAGTCAATGATATCACTGGTCTCATGGGTGATGAAAAAATGGCGGATGTGGTTGCTAAGGCTGGTGCGAAAGTAGTCATTATGTTTAATCCAGTCATGGCGCGACCTCAGCATCCTAGCTCGCTCATATTTCCTCATTTTGGTTTTGGTCAAGCTTTTACAGAGGAAGAGTTAGCTGACTTTGAAAAAATGCCAATCGAAGACTTGATGGAGGCTTTCTTTGATAGAGCCTTAGCGAGAGCAGAGGAAGCTGGTATTGCACTAGAAAATATCCTGTTGGATCCAGGAATTGGCTTTGGTCTGACCAAGAAAGAAAATTTGCTTCTTTTACGGGACCTGGATAAACTCCATCAGAAGGGCTATCCAATCTTTCTTGGAGTGTCGCGCAAGCGGTTTGTCATCAATATCCTTGAAGAAAGTGGGTTTGAGGTCAATCCTGAGACAGAGCTTGGTTTCCGAAATTGGGACACAGCTTCGGCTCATGTAACTAGTATCGCTGCGAGACAGGGTGTAGAAGTGGTGCGCGTGCATGATGTAGCTAGTCACAGGATGGCAGTTGAAATTGCCTCCGCCATTCGTCTGGCTGATGAAGCGGAAGATTTAGATTTAAAACAATATAAATAAGATGAAAGAAATTCAAAACAATCAGTGGATTGCTAACTACCGGACGGACCAACCGCATTTTGGCTTGGAACGAATGGAGGAACTATTAGCTTTGCGTGGCAATTCCCATCTCAAACTCAAGGTCATCCATATCGGAGGGACCAATGGCAAGGGTTCGACCATTGCTTTTTTGAAAAAGATGCTAGAAAAGCTAGGGCTGAGAGTTGGCGTGTTTAGCTCGCCCTATCTCATTCATTACACAGACCAGATTAGCATCAATGGGGAATCCATTCCAGTGGCTAGGCTAGAAGTCCTCATGGCAGACTATCAGTCTTTGTTGGAGGGAGAAGCGGCCGCTAATTTACAGGGCACAACCGAGTTTGAGATTATCACAGCCATAGCCTATGACTACTTTGCCTCAGAGCAAGTAGATGTGGCTATCATGGAAGTGGGCATGGGCGGACTTTTGGATAGTACCAATGTCTGCCAACCCATTTTGACAGGCATCACGACTATTGGATTGGACCATGTAGCCCTACTTGGTGACACCTTGGAAGCTATAGCAGAGCAGAAAGCTGGTATTATCAAACAAGGTATTCCCTTGGTAACAGGTCGTATCGCTCTAGAAGCTTTGGCTGTGATTGACCGCATTGCGGAAGGGAAAGATGCGTCGAGACTTGCCTACGGGGCAGATTATCAGGTCAGCCATCAAAAGAGTGTGGTGACAGGCGAGGTCTTTGACTATACAAGTGCTGTCAGACAAGGTCGCTTCCAGACTGGCCTGCTTGGTTTGCATCAGATAGAGAATGCTGGGATGGCTATAGCTTTACTTGATACATTTTGTCAAGAGGATGGTCGAGAACTAGCAAGTAATGACTTGCTTGCTCAGGCCTTGGAAGAAACAAGTTGGCCGGGACGTCTGGAGGTCGTGTCAAGGAACCCCTTGATGATCTTGGATGGGGCCCACAATCCCCATGCTATCAAGGCTTTAATAGCAAGCTTGCAAGAACGTTTTGCGGATTATCATAAGGAAATCCTCTTTACTTGTATCAAAACCAAGGCCTTAGAGGATATGTTGGACTTGCTGGGGGCCACGCCAGATACCGAACTTACTCTAACACATTTTGCGGATAGTCGGGCGACTGATGAAAGCGTGCTGAAAGAGGCAGCCAAATCTAGAAATCTCAGCTACCAAGGTTGGCAGGATTTTCTAGAGCAGAAATTGACAGATAAAAAAGAAGAGAAAAAAACAGTTAGGATTGTCACAGGTTCCTTGTATTTCTTGAGCCAAGTGAGAGCCTATCTGATGGAGAGGAAAAATTAGAATGGATACACAAAAGATTGAAGAAGCTGTAAAAATGATTATCGAGGCAGTTGGTGAGGATGCAAATCGTGAAGGTTTGCAGGAAACACCTGCTCGTGTGGCCCGTATGTACCAAGAGATTTTTTCAGGGCTTGGTCAAACAGCGGAGGAACATTTGTCAAAATCTTTTGAGATTATCGACGATAATATGGTGGTAGAAAAGGATATTTTTTTCCATACCATGTGTGAGCACCATTTCTTGCCATTTTATGGTAGAGCGCATATTGCCTATATTCCAGATGGCCGTGTAGCAGGTTTGTCTAAGCTAGCCCGTACGGTTGAAGTTTATTCTAAAAAGCCGCAAATTCAAGAACGGTTGAATATCGAAGTGGCTGATGCCTTGATGGAGTATCTGGGTGCTAAAGGAGCCTTTGTTGTCATTGAGGCAGAACATATGTGTATGAGTATGCGTGGTGTCAGAAAACCAGGCACTGCAACCTTGACGACAGTAGCTCGTGGTCTATTTGAAACAGATAAGGACCTTCGAGATCAAGCTTATCGTTTAATGGGACTGTAAAAAAAATCCGCTTTGGGCGGATTTTTCTAGAAAGGAATCATTATGGATCAACTGCAGATTAAGGATTTGGAAATTTTTGCCTATCATGGTCTTTTTCCTAGTGAGAAAGAATTGGGGCAGAAGTTTGTCGTTTCAGCTATCCTATCCTATGATATGACCAAGGCGGCTACAGACTTGGATTTAACGGCTTCTGTCCATTATGGAGAACTGTGTCAGCAGTGGACGACTTGGTTTCAGGAAACGACTGAGGATTTGATTGAAACGGTAGCCTATAAACTTTTGGAACGTACTTTTAAGGCTTATCCTCTTGTCCAAGAAATGAAGTTGGAACTGAAAAAACCTTGGGCACCGGTTCATTTGCCACTAGATACTTGCTCAGTAACCATTCATCGTCGCAAGCAACGAGCATTTATCGCCCTAGGAAGCAATATGGGAGATAAACAAGCAAACTTGAAACAAGCCATTGAGAAGATGCGAACTCGAGGTATCCATATTATCAAAGAGTCCAGTATCTTGACGACAGAGCCTTGGGGAGGTGTCGAGCAAGATAGCTTTGCAAATCAGGTGATTGAAGTAGAAACCTGGTTGCCTGCCCCAGCTCTATTGGAAACCTTGTTAGCCATTGAGTCAGAGCTGGGACGGGTGAGAGAAGTGCATTGGGGACCTCGTTTGATTGATTTGGACTTGCTCTTTGTGGAGGACCAGATCATTTATACAGATGACCTTATCTTGCCTCATCCTTACATAGCGGAACGCCTTTTTGTCCTTGAGTCTTTACAGGAAATTGCGCCTCATTTTATCCATCCGACATTAAAGCAACCTATTCGCAACTTGTATGATGCTTTGAAAAAATAGAAAAAACTCTAGTTTTCAGTCACTTGCAACTGAAGGCTAGAGTTTTTATACTCTTCGAAAATCTCTTCAAGCCACGTCAGCTTCCATCTGCAACCTCAAAACAGTGTTTTGAGAAGCCTGCGGCTAGCTTCCTAAGTTTGCTCCTTGATTTTCATTGAGTATTAAAATAGGTCATTTTCTTCTGGGAGGAGGATAGTTTCTCTACCGTCCATATCTAAAACCAGTACTCTCGGGGGATAAAGAGGGTCAAAAGGATGGTTAAAGTCAAAATCAATAGCTGTAGGGAGGTGTTGACTTGAAAAATGGAAGGTAATTTTTCCTTGGTTATTAAGCAATTGAAACTCGAGTTCTTCTTCCAATTCAAAGACATTTTTTAAGAAATGGTCGATGATATACCAAAAAGAGTCAATAACATCATCAGGCAAGCTGGTAACAATACCAAAACTAGCAGACCTCATGTGGGTATTGGTAAAAGCCATATCTCTTCCCCCTTCTTTTCCCTTATCATACAGCAAATAGGATTAAAAATCAAGAAAAGGTGATTTTTTCTTTATAAACATAGTTTTCTATGAAATTTTTTTCAAACAATCTTCAAAAAATGCTTGAAAGTGTTTACAAATAGTGATAAAATGGAATAAGTAGAATCATGAAAACGAAATTTTCATACCGCCTCTTTTTGGAGTCTCGTGAGGTATGATATAGAAAGGGAATGAAATGAATACAGACGATACAGTAACGATTTATGATGTCGCCCGTGAAGCAGGAGTTTCAATGGCGACAGTTAGCCGTGTAGTCAATGGCAATAAGAATGTAAAAGAGAATACTAGAAAAAAAGTGCTTGAGGTGATTGACCGTTTGGATTACCGTCCAAATGCCGTGGCGCGTGGTCTTGCAAGTAAAAAGACAACCACTGTCGGTGTCGTGATTCCAAATATTACCAATGGCTATTTCTCAACGCTTGCTAAAGGGATTGATGATATCGCTGAAATGTACAAGTATAACATCGTCCTTGCCAATAGTGATGAGGATGATGACAAGGAAGTTTCAGTGGTTAATACACTGTTTTCTAAGCAAGTGGATGGTATCATCTTTATGGGGTATCACTTGACTGAAAAAATTCGTTCAGAGTTTTCTCGTTCACGGACACCAGTTGTTCTTGCAGGGACAGTGGATGTAGAACACCAACTTCCAAGTGTCAATATTGACTACAAACAAGCAACGATTGATGCAGTAACCTACCTTACTAAAGAGAACGAGCGCATTGCTTTTGTTAGCGGTCCACTAGTGGATGATATCAATGGTAAGGTTCGTTTGGTTGGCTACAAGGAAGCCTTGAAAAAAGCAGGGATTTCTTATAGCGAAGGCTTGGTATTCGAATCCAAATACACTTATGAAGATGGCTATGCCTTGGCAGAACGCTTGATTTCATCAAATGCAACTGCAGCAGTTGTAACAGGTGATGAGTTGGCAGCAGGTGTCTTGAACGGCCTTTCTGATAAGGGTGTGTCAGTACCAGAAGAGTTTGAAATCATTACTAGTGATGATTCACAAGTATCTCGCTTTACCCGTCCAAACTTGACAACTATTGCCCAACCTCTTTATGACCTTGGTGCCATTAGTATGCGTATGTTGACTAAAATTATGCACAAGGAAGAGTTGGAAGAACGTGAAGTTCTACTACCTCATGGATTAACAGAACGTCGTTCAACACGAAAACGTAAATAGAAAAATCAGGGAATCGTGAAGATTTCCTGATTTTGCTTTCTGGAGAAGAGACTTATCCTTCCATATAGTCTTTCAAATTCTGTCCTGTTAGTCCAGCATTGAGGGCGATGAGGAGTTTCAAGCGAGCTTTTTGGGCGTTAAGTTCTTTAACAAAAAAGACACCTGCTTTTTGCAACTGCACGCCTCCACCTTGGTAGGCATAAACAGGTTCCGCTATACCGTTAAAGCATCGTGAAACTAGGGCGACTGGGATTCCTCTCTGCAGAAGGCTTTCTAATTTTTGAGCCGTTTCTTTGGGAATATTACCAGCTCCGAAGGCTTGGATAATCAAACCGTTCAATTGTTTCAAATCCAGCATATCAATCAGCTCATCTGTCATACCAGCATAAGCCGAGATGATAGGGACCAAGCCTTGTATGTGATCAAGGTCAAAGCGAACACGAGGTTCAGCTGTTTTAAAGTAGAGAATTTCCTGTTTCATAATCAGACCGAGGGGGCCATGTGTTGGGGTCTGGAAGGTACTGACATTGGTCGTATGTGTTTTGGTAACATACTTGGCAGCATGGATTTCATCGTTCATAACGACCAAAACCCCTTTGTCATCGGCTCTGTCATCGCTAGCTACTCGTAAAGCGCTCAGATAATTATAAACACCGTCACTGCCGAGTTCATTGGAGCTGCGCATGGCCCCTGTTAGAACGATAGGCATATGGGGAACTTCCATGGTATCAAGGAAATAGGCTGTTTCCTCTAAAGTATCGGTTCCGTGTGTGATCACCACTCCATCGTAGTTAGCCGCTTCCTCTTTAATTTTCTGGTAGAGAGCCAGCATATGCTTGGGTTTGATATGGGGGCTTGGTAGGTTAAAAAAGTCCAAGGCGTGGACTTGGATTCCTTCAAGTGGGTTGGACACATGGTTCATGGGATTATCTAAACTAGTCACAACAGCGCCAGAAGCATCGGCTTGCATGGAAATAGTTCCGCCCGTATGTAAAACAAGGATTTTCTTAGGCATGATTTACTCACTCTTTCTGAAATGTGGTATAATCATTGTATCACAAAAGGGGAGATTGGGATAGGATGGAAGTCAAAGCTGTTTTTTTTGATATCGATGGAACCTTGGTCAACGATCGCAAGAGTGTTTTGAAATCCACTAAGGACGCGATTAAAATTGTCAAAGAACAAGGGGTGCTTGTCGGCGTAGCGACAGGTCGAGGACCTTTTTTTGTTAAGGAATTGATGGACGATTTGGATCTGGATTTTGCGGTAACCTACAATGGCCAGTATATCTTTACTAAAGATAGAGTCTTGTTCACGAGCCCAATTTCCAAGTTACATTTGCGCCATCTAATTACTTATGCTAAAAAAGAGGGCAAGGAGATTGCCCTAGGGACCAAGGATGCCATGTTGGGTTCTAAAATCATGTCCTTTGGTTTGGGTTCTTTTTCCCAACGAATCAGTCGCTTCGTTCCCTCCGTTTTAACTCGTACGGTGAGTCATTCCTTTAATTGTATGGTCAGCAAGGTTGTTCCCCAAAAGGAAGAAGACCTGCTTCATCTGATGAATCAGCCTATCTACCAAGTTTTGATGTTGATGACGCCAGAAGAATCTGAGAAGGCGGCAGCTGATTTTGAAGACTTGAAATTGACACGTAGCAATCCTTTTGCAGCAGATGTCATCAATCAAGGAAACTCTAAATTGGAAGGCATACGCCGAGTCGGGAAAGAATATGGTTTTGATCTCAACCAAGTCATGGCCTTTGGTGACTCAGATAACGACCTAGAAATGCTGGCGGGTGTCGGTATGTCGGTCGCTATGGGAAATGGTAGTAGCAGTGTCAAGGAAGTTGCCAAGCACATTACCACTAGCAATCAGCAAGACGGAATCCACAAGGCTCTGGAACATTTTGGTGTTCTGGCCTCAGAAAAAGTCTTTGTCAGCCGTGACTATCATTTCAATAAGGTCAAGACCTTCCACCACATGATGGATGAACGGACCCAAGAAGAACCTCGAGCTTGGGATTTAGAAGGTGCAACCCACAGGGCTGGCTTTAAAATAGAAGAATTGGTGGAGTTTGTTCGAGCTGCCAGCCCTTCTGAAGAGGATTTTGGTCAAGCTCTATCGCAACTTCATCAAGCCCTTGATAAGGCAGCAGATAAAGTAGCTAAGAAGACGCCTGCTCAGCAAGATTTGATAGGGCAGGTGGATGCCTTGATTGATACGCTTTACTTCACCTACGGTAGTTTTGTCTTGATGGGGGTGGACCCAGAACGTATTTTTGACATTGTCCATCAGGCCAATATGGGGAAAATTTTCCCAGATGGCAAGGCTCATTTTGATCCAGTGACCCACAAAATCTTAAAACCAGATGATTGGGAAGAAAAATATGCTCCAGAACCTGCTATTAAAAAGGAACTGCAGCGCCAGCTCAAGGCTTATGAACGTCATAAAGAGAGAAATAAACAGTAAACAAAAAGTAAAGAAAAAGGAGCTCTGGGCTCCTTTTTCTTTGTGACTATAAGGTTTTTTCTTGTTCTCTCACAACCAGCAAATCAACCTTAGCATGGCGGAGAATGTATTCAGATGAAGAACCGACCAAGAGGCGTTCAAAGGCGTTGAGACCAGTTGCACCAACGAGGATGAGGTCCACTTCCTCAGCATCTGGAATAGTACGTGCCAGTAGGGTCTTTGGATTTCCCATTTCAATGACGATATGAACATCTGCTACACCAGCATCTTTAGCACGTTTTTCGTACTCTTTCATCAGACTTTCAGCGTCGACTTGGAGTTCTTCGTAAACTTCAGCATCAAAGGTGGATACGCTTTGGAGTGCGCGTGTGTCAATGACATGTGCGATGGTGAGTTTAGCGTCGTTTCGTAGAGCAGAATGAACTCCCTTGACAAAAGCCAAGTCCGCTTCTTTAGAACCATCGATTGCGACCATGATATTTTGGTAACGTTGTGCCATAATGAAACCTCCTGAAATTTTCTTACTATAATTGTAAACCTTTTCACTATAGAAGTAAAGCAAAAAAAGTATTTTTCAAAAGAATGTTAGCACTTAAAAACTATATAAATATATGATAAAATAAAAGAAAGGATAGCAGGAAAGAAGTGAAGGGAGGGAGAATGATGAAAAACTCTTTTCAAACATCAAATTTCCTTTATTATGGAATCATCCTAGCTTCAGTCTTGATAGAAGTGATTATGATATGGCAATTAGAGAAGCTAATTCCGCTTCTCTATCCAGGTTTTATTGGCTTTTTAGTCTTTCACCTACTCTACCATCTGATATTATTCCTAGTTGCAAAACGAAGTGGTCGCTGGGATTGCTTGATGATATGGGGGCTTTTCCTCATGTTCAATCTTCTCTATGACTCCTTTCTAGGCTTGCTTTTTCTAGGTTTATCTTTTGGTATGTGATGTTTTTTGGCAAAACACCTGCTATCTCCCCTGTCTTGACTTCGCTTTTAGTGAGTTTTTTTCTATACGAATCTAGTAACACATTTCAGCAAACTTGTCGCATTCTCTTTCTAGTGGTATAATGTTACTATCCTGATGAATTGAGGAAACAAGATGAAAGAATATAACAAGTCTAGTAAGTTAGAACATGTTGCTTATGATATCCGTGGTCCTGTTTTGGAAGAAGCCATGCGGATGCGAGCGAACGGAGAAAAGATTTTACGTCTGAATACAGGAAATCCAGCAGAATTTGGCTTTACAGCGCCAGATGAGGTCATTCATGACTTGATTATGAATGCGCGTGATAGTGAAGGGTATTCTGATTCCAAAGGGATTTTCTCAGCCCGTAAGGCTATCATGCAGTATTGCCAATTAAAGAAATTCCCAAATGTAGATATTGATGATATTTACCTTGGAAATGGTGTCAGTGAGCTGATTGTCATGTCTATGCAGGGACTTTTGGACAACGGAGATGAGGTCTTGGTGCCTATGCCAGACTATCCTCTCTGGACAGCGGCTGTCAGCCTAGCTGGAGGAAATGCCGTTCACTATATCTGTGATGAAGCTGCAGAATGGTATCCAGATATTGACGATATCAAGTCAAAAATCACTTCCAATACCAAGGCAATCGTCCTTATCAATCCAAACAACCCAACTGGAGCCCTTTATCCTAAGGAATTCTTGTTGGAAATCATTGAAATTGCCCGTCAGAACGATTTGATCATCTTTGCGGATGAAATTTACGACCGAATGGTCATGGATGGACATGTGCATACGCCTGTGGCGAGCTTGGCACCTGATGTCTTCTGTGTTAGCATGAATGGTCTATCAAAATCCCACCGTATCGCTGGTTTCCGTGTGGGTTGGATGGTCTTGTCTGGACCTAAGACACACGTTAAAGGCTATATCGAAGGTCTCAATATGTTGTCCAATATGCGCCTTTGCTCTAATGTTTTGGCCCAACAAGTCGTACAAACTTCCTTGGGAGGTCACCAGTCAGTCGATGAATTGCTTCTTCCAGGTGGACGGATTTACGAGCAAAGAAACTTCATTTATAATGCCATTCAAGAGATTCCAGGTTTATCTGCGGTTAAACCCAAGGCGGGACTCTATATCTTCCCTAAAATTGACCGCAATATGTACCGAATCGATGATGATGAACAGTTTGTTCTTGATTTCTTGAAGCAGGAAAAGGTTCTCTTGGTTCATGGTCGTGGTTTTAACTGGAAGGAACCAGATCACTTCCGTATCGTTTACCTTCCTCGTGTTGATGAGTTAGCCCAAATCCAAGAAAAGATGACTCGTTTCTTGAAACAGTATCGCAGATAGGGCTTACATCAGAAAAAGCGTTAAAAAGCTGGAAACATTTGCCTAGAGCTATTGACAAAAGTAAAAGAATCAGATAGAATAGTAAAGTATGTTTAGTAACTGATCACTTTATAGCCGGCTAAACGAATACAAAATCTATGAGGAGGTATTCATCGTGAAACGTACTTATCAACCAAGTAAACTTCGTCGTGCGCGCAAACACGGATTCCGTAACCGTATGTCAACTAAAAACGGTCGTCGCGTATTGGCAGCTCGTCGTCGTAAAGGACGCAAAGTTTTGGCTGCATAATCCAAACGAACCATAACAAAAATCAGTAGGAACTCGAGTCTACTGATTTTTATTTTTGTAAAAAAGTTCAAAAAGGCTTTATATTTTTGCTCAAATGGTGTATAATATTTCACATACTGTAAAAAATGGAGAATAATCATGAAGAAATCAAAAGTGATGCTGTTTGGAGCTATGGCTTTGACAGCAGGTCTAGCTCTAGCAGCGTGTGGATCATCTCAATCAAGTAATGCTGACAAGACTTACTCTTATATCTTTGTCAATAACCCAGATACCTTGGATTATATTACCTCTACCCGAGACTCTACTTCTAGTATCACAACCAACTTGATTGATGGTTTGTTGGAAAATGACCAGTATGGTAATCTCATTCCATCTATAGCTGAGTCATGGACAGTGTCAAAAGATGGTTTGACTTACACTTATAAAATCCGTCAGGGGGCTAAATGGTATACTTCTGAAGGAGAAGAGTATGCGGATGTAACGGCTCATGACTTTGTGACTGGACTTAAGTATGCGGCTGATAAAAAGGCTGAAAACTTGTACTTGGTGCAAGACTCTATCAAGGGGCTGGCAGACTATGTTGAAGGGAAATCATCTGATTTTGGAACTGTCGGTGTTAAGGCAGTGGATGATTACACCCTCCAATACACCCTCAACCAACCTGAGACTTATTGGAACTCTAAAACAACAGCAAGTATTCTTAGTCCTGTAAATGAAGCCTTCTTGAAATCTAAGGGAGATGACTTTGGAAGTGTGACACCATCAAGTATCTTGTCAAATGGTCCTTACTTGTTTAAGTCCTTCACATCCAAATCTTTGATTGAGTTTGACAAAAATCCTAATTACTGGGATAAGGACAATGTTAAAATCGAGAAAGTGAAGCTCTCTTTCTTTGACGGTTCTGACCAAGACAGCATTGCTAGAGGTTTCTTGGAAGGCAACTATACTGATGGTCGTATCTTCCCAACAAGTTCAGTCTTTTCTGAGCTTAAGAAGGGTAACGAGGATAAGATCACCTATACACCACAAAACTCAGTTACTTTCTACTATCTTTTCAACGTCAATCGTCAAAGCTACAAGCAGACTATGAAACAGTCTGATAAGGAAAAGACAGATTCACGCGCAGCTATGCAAAATAAAGATTTCCGTCAGGCTATCAATTTTGCCTTTGACCGTCATGCCTATGCGGCGCAGACAAATGGTGAAGATGGAGCAGACCGTATCTTGCGTAACACGATTACACCAAGTAATTTTGTCCAAGTTGGCGATAAGAACTTCGGTGACATTGTCAATGAAAAAATTGTCAACTACGGTAAAGATTGGACAAATATCAATCTAAACGATGGTAAGCAAGCCTTCTTGAACCCTGACAAGGCCAAAGAGAAATTTGCTAAGGCCAAAGAAAGTCTGCAAGCTCAAGGAGTAACCTTCCCAATTCATTTGGATATGCCAGTTGACCAGACTGCTAAGTTGGATGTGCAACAGGCTGGTTCTTTCAAACAAACAGTAGAAGCCACTCTTGGTAAGGATAATGTAGTCATCGATGTTATCCAACTTTCTCCAGATGAAAAAGACCAAGCAACCTACTTTGCAGATACAGCAGAACAAAAAGACTACGATATCGATATCTCAGGATGGGGTGGAGATTACTCAGATCCGAAGACTTATCTAGCGATTCTAGATCCAGAGACAGGTTCTCAGTTGAAAAACATGGGCTTGTCTGAAGGAAAAGACAAGGAAGTTAAGGATAAGATTGGTCTTTCTGACTACAAGAAACTCTTGGATGAGGCTGACGCTGAAATCACAGATACTCAAGCTCGTTATGAAAAATACGCTGAAGCCCAAGCTTGGTTGACAGATAGTGCCCTCTTCCTACCAGTTCAAAGTGGCGGAGCTAATCCAATCTTCCGTAAGACTGTACCGTTTACAGGCCCATTCTCATTTGTTGGTCATAAGGGAAATGCAGACAACTATAAATATGTTGAATTGCAAAAAGAGCCAGTAACTGCTAAACAGTACCAGGAACTCTATGAAAAATGGATAAAAGAAAAAGCTGAGTCAAATAAAAAAGCTCAGGAAGATTTAGCTAACCATATTCAATAATATTCCTAGTCATGCTTTTCAGTTAAGCATAGTGGCTGGATTCAGAAAAAGGCTCTACCAGACGCTTCTTGGTTCTGGTAGAGCCTTTTCTTTATTCTTTTAAGTGATAAGAATAGCTAGCGACAACGACATCTTGGTGCCAACGAGGGCGTATTTGAGTTTGAGACTCATCTGATTGTGCAGATATTTTGCCAAGGTTTATTAGGGATAAACTGGGATACTAGGACTACTTGCTCAGGTCCATAGGTAATGGAGGACAGAGCGTCGCTTGACAAGATGCCCAGTATCGGAGTTTTCCCAGCAGTTTCCCCTCTCCTTCGGTTAAGGACTTAGGAGGACAATCGATGAAGGTCTGTTTTAATTTTGTAAATATGGTCATTTCCTTTGTTGAAAAATTCAATAAGTGTTATTATACTGCTTTGAAAAATAGCGTCAAGAGACGACGATGGATTTTAGAATATTTTTTACAGATGAGGAGAGAGGTCAGTTTTTTTGCTATAATAGAAGATAGAAAATGAGGTTAGAAGAGATGATTTTTGATACACATACACACTTAAATGTAGAAGAATTTGCAGGTCGTGAGGCAGAAGAAATTGCCTTGGCTGCTGAGATGGGTGTGACACAGATGAATATTGTTGGTTTTGATAAAACGACGATTGAGCGTGCCTTGGAGTTGGTAGATGAGTATGACCAACTTTACGCGACTATTGGTTGGCATCCTACAGAAGCAGGGACTTACACAGAGGAGATTGAAGACTACTTGCTTGATAAGCTCAAGCATCCCAAGGTTGTTGCTTTAGGTGAGATTGGTTTGGATTATCATTGGATGACAGCGCCCAAAGAGGTGCAGGAGCAGGTTTTTCGTCGTCAGATTCAGCTGTCTAAGGAATTGGATTTGCCTTTTGTTGTCCATACCCGTGATGCGCTGGAAGATACCTATGAGATTATCAAAAGTGAGGGAGTTGGTCCTCGTGGTGGTATCATGCATTCATTTTCAGGGACGCTTGAGTGGGCAGAGAAGTTTGTGGAGCTTGGTATGACCATTTCCTTCTCAGGAGTGGTGACTTTCAAGAAGGCAACTGATATCCAAGAGGTGGCTAGAGAACTTCCTTTGGGCAAGATTTTGGTGGAGACGGATGCGCCCTACTTGGCTCCTGTTCCTAAACGTGGTCGTGAAAACAAAACAGCCTATACTCGCTATGTAGTGGACTTTATAGCTGACTTGCGTGGGATGACGACAGAGGAGTTAGCGGTGGCAACGACTGCAAATGCAGAGCGCATTTTTGGATTGGACAGCAAGTAATGAAAGAAAAAATTTCCCAAGTTATCGTAGTCGAAGGGCGCGATGATACTGCCAATCTCAAACGCTATTTCGAGGTAGAGACCTATGAGACTAGAGGTTCTGCCATTAATGAGCAGGATCTGGAGCGAATTCAGCGTCTACACCAACGTTATGGAGTTATTGTCTTTACAGACCCAGATTTTAATGGGGAGCGGATTCGTCGCATGATTATGACGGCCATTCCAACAGTTCAGCATGCCTTTCTCAAACGAGATGAAGCTGTTCCCAAGTCCAAGACCAAGGGACGTTCTCTGGGAATTGAGCATGCCAGCTATGAAGACCTAAAAACGGCTCTCGCTCAGGTGACAGAACAATTTGAACATGAGAGTCAGTTTGACATCAGTCGTAGCGACTTGATCCGCCTTGGTTTTCTAGCAGGAGCAGATAGCCGTAAGCGACGAGAATATCTAGGAGAGGCTCTCCGAATTGGCTATTCCAACGGCAAGCAACTAATCAAGCGCTTAGAGTTGTTTGGGGTTACTTTAGCAGAAGTGGAAGAAGCTATGAAATCTTATGAGAACAGCTAAGCAGACCCCAAAATACAAGGGGAATGTGTTACAATAGAAGTAACAGATAATAGAAAAGAGAATAGATGAGAATTGCAGATTATAGCGTGACCAAGGCAGTGCTGGAGCGTCACGGTTTCACCTTTAAAAAATCCTTCGGACAAAATTTCCTGACGGATACCAATATTCTTCAAAAAATCGTGGATACGGCTGAAATTGATGACCAGGTCAATGTTATCGAAATCGGGCCAGGTATTGGTGCCTTGACGGAGTTTCTGGCTGAGCGTGCGGCAGAAGTCATGGCCTTTGAGATTGACCACCGTTTAGTACCAATTTTGGCAGATACCTTGCGTGATTTTGATAATGTGACCGTAGTTAACGAAGATATTCTCAAGGTTGATTTGGCGCAACATATCCAGAATTTCAAAAATCCTGACCTGCCCATCAAGGTAGTGGCTAATTTGCCTTATTACATCACGACGCCTATTCTCATGCACTTGATCGAGAGCGGCATTCCTTTTAGTGAGTTTGTCGTCATGATGCAAAAAGAAGTGGCGGACCGCATTTCAGCTCAGCCGAATACCAAGGCTTACGGTAGCTTGTCGATTGCGGTGCAGTATTACATGACTGCCAAGGTTGCCTTTATCGTACCTCGTACGGTCTTTGTGCCAGCGCCAAATGTGGACTCAGCTATCTTGAAAATGGTGCGTCGTCCAGAGCCAGCCGTAGCAGTGGAAGACGAGAACTTCTTCTTTAAGGTTTCTAAGGCTAGTTTCACCCATCGCCGCAAGACCTTGTGGAATAACTTGACAGGCTACTTTGGCAAGACTGAAGAAATTAAGGATAAGCTGACCAAGGCCTTGGACCAAGCAGGTTTGTCACCAAGTGTACGTGGGGAAGCTCTCAGTTTGGAAGAGTTTGCCAGCCTAGCAGATGCGCTTAAAGGGCAAGGGCTCTAAGATGCAGGGACAAATCATTAAAGCCTTGGCGGGGTTCTACTATGTAGAGAGTGAGGGCCAGGTTTATCAGACACGAGCGCGTGGGAATTTCCGTAAAAAAGGCCATACTCCCTACGTTGGGGATTGGGTCGATTTTTCTTCCGAGGAAAATTCAGAGGGCTATATCCTCAAGATTCACGAACGGAAAAACAGTCTGGTTCGTCCGCCTATTGTCAATATCGACCAAGCTGTAGTAATCATGTCTGTCAAGGAACCTGATTTTAACAGCAATTTGCTGGATCGGTTCTTGGTTCTTTTGGAGCACAAGGGCATCCATCCCATCGTCTATATTTCCAAAATGGATTTGTTGGAAGATAGAGGAGAACTGGATTTTTATGAACAGACTTATGGTGATATCGGCTATGACTTTGTGACCAGTAAAGAGGGACTCCTTCCTTTGTTAACAGGCAAGGTTACAGTCTTTATGGGGCAGACAGGTGTTGGGAAGTCAACTCTTCTCAATAAAATCGCACCGGACCTTAATCTTGAAACAGGAGAAATCTCAGACAGTCTGGGTCGTGGTCGTCATACCACTCGTGCGGTCAGTTTCTACAACCTCAATGGGGGTAAAATCGCAGATACACCAGGTTTTTCATCTCTGGATTATGAAGTGTCAACAGCAGAAGATCTCAATCAGTCCTTCCCAGAGATTGCCACTATCAGTCGAGACTGCAAATTCCGCACTTGTACCCATACCCATGAGCCTTCTTGTGCGGTCAAGCCAGCTGTAGAAGAAGGAATTATTGCCACCTTCCGTTTTGACAACTACCTGCAATTCCTCAGTGAGATTGAAAATCGCAGAGAAACCTATAAAAAAGTCAGCAAAAAAATTCCAAAATAAGGAGAAACCTATGTCTCAATACAAGATTGCTCCGTCAATTCTGGCAGCAGATTATGCCAACTTTGAACGTGAAATCAAACGCCTAGAAGCAACTGGGGCAGAATATGCCCATATCGATATCATGGATGGGCACTTTGTGCCACAAATCAGTTTTGGTGCAGGTGTGGTCGAAGCTCTTCGACCTCATAGCAAGATGGTCTTTGATTGCCACTTGATGGTGTCAAACCCTGAGCATCATTTAGAAGACTTTGCGCGTGCAGGTGCGGATATCATCAGTATCCATGTGGAAGCAACACCTCATATTCATGGTGCCCTCCAAAAAATTCGTTCACTCGGTGTTAAGCCTTCGGTTGTCATTAACCCTGGTACGCCTGTTGAAGCGATTAAGCACGTGCTTCACCTAGTTGACCAAGTCTTAGTCATGACGGTTAACCCTGGCTTTGGTGGGCAAGCCTTTCTACCAGAGACCATGGATAAGGTCCGTGAGTTGATTGCTCTACGTGATGAAAAAGGCTTGAACTTTGAAATCGAAGTCGATGGCGGGATTGATGGCCAAACTATTGCTCAAGCCAAAGAAGCTGGTGCGACCGTTTTTGTAGCAGGTTCCTATGTCTTTAAGGGAGATGTCAATGAGCGAGTACAAACTCTCAGAAAACAACTGGACTAGGGTTGCCGTTTTTGCAGGCGGAGACCGTGGTCATTATCGGACGGACTTTGATAGTTTTGTCGGTGTGGATCGAGGATCGCTCTGGGTCTTGGAAGAAAATCTACCTCTTGCTCTAGCGGTTGGAGATTTTGATTCTGTGACCGAAGAAGAGCGACAGGTGATTCAAAAACGTGCCCAGCATTTTGTCCAAGCCCGACCAGAAAAGGATGATACAGATCTGGAATTGGCTCTCTTGACTATTTTTGAGAACAATCCTCAGGCTCAAGTTACTATTTTTGGTGCTTTGGGTGGTCGTATTGACCATATGCTGGCCAACGTCTTTTTACCTAGCAATCCCAAGTTGGCGCCCTATATGCGTCAGATAGCGATTGAGGATGGGCAAAATTTGATTGCCTATTGTCCAGAAGGAACTAGTCAGCTACATCCCCGTTCAGACTACGACTATCTAGCCTTTATGCCAGTTCGGGATAGCCAGCTGACCATTCTTGGAGCCAAGTATGAGTTGACAGAGGAAAATTTTTTCTTTAAAAAAGTGTACGCTTCTAACGAATATATAGATAGGGAAGTTTCGGTGACTTGCCCAGATGGCTATGTGGTCGTACTACATAGTAAGGACAGGAGGTAGGATGGAAAGTTTACTTGTTCTATTATTGATTGTCAACCTAGCTGGACTCTTTCTGATTTGGCAGAGGCAGGATAAGCAGGAAAAACATCTCAGCAAGAGCTTGGAGGATCAGGCAGATCACTTGTCAGACCAGTTGGATTACCGTTTTGAACAAGCCAGACAAGCCAGTCAGTTAGATCAAAAAGACTTGGAAGTAGCTGTCAGCGACCGTTTGCAAGAAGTTCGAATCGAGTTGCACCAAGGTCTGACGCAAGTCCGTCAAGAAATGACTGAGAATCTCCTCCAAACCAGGGATAAGACTGACCAACGTCTCCAAGCCTTACAGGAATCCAATGAGCAACGTTTGGAACAAATGCGCCAGACAGTCGAGGAAAAGTTAGAAAAGACCTTGCAGACACGCTTGCAGGCTTCCTTTGAGACAGTTTCTAAACAACTGGAGTCGGTCAATCGTGGTCTTGGAGAAATGCAGACAGTTGCCCGTGATGTTGGAACTCTTAACAAGGTTCTCTCAGGAACCAAGACGCGAGGGATTCTGGGAGAATTGCAACTGGGGCAAATCATCGAAGACATCATGACCCCTGCCCAGTATGAACGAGAATATGCAACGGTTGAAAACTCCAGTGAACGAGTGGAGTATGCCATCAAGCTTCCTGGGCAAGGCGACCAGGAATATGTCTACCTGCCGATTGACTCCAAGTTTCCTTTGGCTGATTATTACCGCTTGGAAGAAGCCTATGAAGAAGGTGATAGGGACGAGATTGAACGCTGTCGTAAGTCACTCTTAGCAAGTGTCAAGCGCTTTGCCAAGGATATCAGGAGCAAGTACATAGCACCGCCTCGGACTACCAATTTTGGAGTTTTGTTTGTTCCAACAGAAGGTCTCTACTCAGAAATCGTCCGCAATCCGGTCTTCTTTGATGACTTGAGACGGGAGGAGCAGATTATTGTTGCAGGACCAAGTACCCTATCAGCTCTTCTTAACTCCCTATCGGTTGGTTTCAAAACCCTCAATATCCAAAAGAGTGCCGACCATATCAGCAAGACTCTTGCCAGTGTCAAGACCGAGTTTGGCAAGTTTGGTGGCATTCTGGTCAAGGCACAAAAACATCTCCAACATGCCTCTGGCAATATTGATGAACTATTAAACCGTCGCACCACAGCTATCGAGCGGACGCTCCGTCACATTGAGTTATCAGAAGGTGAGCCTGCGCTTGATCTACTCCATTTCCAAGAAAATGAGGAAGAATATGAAGATTAGTCACATGAAAAAAGATGAGCTGTTTGAAGGCTTTTACCTAATCAAATCAGCTGACCTGAGGCAAACTCGAGCTGGGAAAAACTACCTAGCCTTTACCTTCCAAGATGATAGTGGCGAGATTGATGGGAAGCTCTGGGATGCCCAACCTCATAACATTGAGGCCTTTACCGCAGGTAAGGTTGTCCACATGAAAGGGCGCCGAGAAGTTTATAACAACACCCCTCAAGTCAATCAAATTACTCTCCGCCTGCCTCAACCTGGCGAGCCCAATGATCCAGCTGATTTCAAGGTCAAGTCACCAGTTGATGTTAAGGAAATCCGTGACTACATGTCGCAAATGATTTTTAAAATTGAAAATCCTGTCTGGCAAAGAATTGTCCGAAATCTCTACACCAAGTACGACAAGGAATTCTACTCTTATCCAGCTGCTAAGACCAACCACCATGCCTTTGAAACGGGCTTGGCCTATCATACAGCGACCATGGTGCGCTTGGCCGATGCCATTAGCGAGATCTATCCTCAGCTCAATAAGAGCCTGCTCTATGCGGGGATTATGTTGCATGATTTGGCGAAGGTCATTGAGTTGACGGGACCAGACCAGACTGAGTATACAGTGCGAGGCAATCTCCTTGGGCATATTGCTTTGATTGATAGCGAAATTACTAAAACAGTGATGGAACTCGGCATCGATGATACCAAGGAAGAAGTCGTTCTGCTTCGTCACGTCATCCTCAGTCACCACGGCTTACTTGAGTATGGAAGCCCAGTCCGTCCACGCATTATGGAAGCAGAGATTATCCATATGATTGACAATCTGGATGCTAGCATGATGATGATGTCAACAGCTCTTGCTTTGGTGGATAAGGGAGAGATGACCAATAAAATCTTTGCAATGGACAATCGTTCCTTCTATAAACCAGATTTAGATTAATAATTTAAGAAAAATGAGCATTTTTTAGGATAAGAATGTTCGTTTTTTTATGTGAATATGGTATAATAGATAAAATATCAAAATTAAATGAAGTGGGAAATAGAAATGAAATTAAGAAGAAGTGATCGGATGGTTGTCATTTCCAACTATTTGATTAATAATCCTTATAAACTAACTAGTCTCAATACTTTTGCTGAAAAGTATGAATCTGCTAAATCATCCATCTCAGAAGATATTGTCATTATCAAACGCGCCTTTGAAGAAATCGAAATCGGCCACATCCAGACAGTGACTGGGGCTGGTGGAGGTGTCATCTTTACACCATCAATCTCAAACCATGATGCTAAGGAAATGGTTGAAGACTTGCGTGCCAAGTTGTCAGAAAGCGATCGTATCTTGCCAGGTGGCTATATCTACCTGTCCGATTTACTTAGCACACCAGCTATCTTGAAAAATATTGGTCGCATTATTGCCAAGAGCTTTATGGACCAAAAAATTGATGCGGTTATGACCGTAGCGACTAAGGGTGTGCCACTTGCAAATGCAGTTGCCAATGTCCTCAATGTTCCTTTTGTCATTGTGCGCCGTGACTTGAAAATTACCGAAGGTTCAACTGTCAGTGTCAACTATGTATCAGGTTCGAGTGGTGACCGTATCGAGAAAATGTTCCTTTCAAAACGTAGTCTCAAGGCAGGCAGCCGTGTCTTGATTGTGGATGACTTCTTGAAAGGTGGCGGAACTGTCAATGGGATGATCAGCCTCTTGCGTGAGTTCGACTCAGAACTGGCAGGTGTAGCGGTCTTTGCGGACAATGCCCAAGAAGAACGTGAAAAGCAGTTTGACTACAAGTCACTCTTGAAGGTAACCAATATTGATGTCAAGAACCAAGCCATCGATGTTGAGGTTGGCAATATCTTTGATGAAGATAAATAAGAGATAGAATTAAAGGTTGGAACGATTGTCCCAGCCTTTCTTTGCAAATAGAATAGAAGGAAGCTTATGAAAACACCATTTATCAATAAAGAAGACTTAGAAGAGATTGTTGCCGAGTTCCCGACTCCCTTTCACTTGTATGATGAGAAGGGAATTCGTGAGAAGGCAAGAGCTGTCAACCAAGCCTTTTCGTGGAACAAGGGCTTTAAGGAATATTTTGCAGTTAAGGCTACTCCAACTCCAGCTATTTTGAAAATTCTCCAAGAGGAAGGTTGTGGTGTGGACTGCTCTAGTTATGTGGAACTTTTGATGAGCCATAAACTGAATTTCCCAGGTTCTGAGATTATGTTCTCTTCAAACAACACGCCAGACAAGGAATACGCCTATGCGCGTGAATTGGGTGCGACCATTAACTTGGATGCATTTGAAGATATTGAACATCTAGAGCGAGCAGCAGGCATTCCAGAAATCATCTCTTGTCGTTACAATCCTGGAGGCGTTTTTGAGCTAGGAACAGACATTATGGACAATCCTGGAGAAGCCAAGTTTGGTATGACCAAGAACCAGCTCTTTGAAGCTTTTGCCATCTTGAAGGAAAAAGGAGCTAAGACTTTTGGGATTCACTCCTTCCTAGCGTCCAATACCGTGACCCATCTCTATTATCCAGAGTTGGCTCGTCAGCTTTTTGAATTGGCTGTTGAAATCAAGGAAAAGTTGGGCATTTCGCTAGACTTTATCAATCTTTCCGGCGGTATTGGAGTCAACTATCGTCCAGACCAAGAGCCAAATGATATTGCCTTGATTGGTGAGGGAGTTCGTAAGGTTTATGAAGAGGTTCTTACGCCAGCAGGTCTTGGTCAGGTCAAGATTTTTACCGAATTGGGTCGCTTTATGTTAGCTCCTCATGGGGCTCTAGTCACAAGAGTCACTCATAAGAAGAAAACCTACCGTACCTATCTAGGTGTGGATGCATCAGCAGTCAACCTTATGCGTCCAGCCATGTACGGAGCCTACCACCATATTACCAATCTGACACATCCAGAAGGACCAGCTGAAGTGGTAGATGTGGTCGGTTCACTCTGTGAAAACAATGATAAATTTGCAGTAAATCGCGAATTGCCTCATACAGAAATCGGTGATTTGCTGATAATTCATGATACAGGTGCCCACGGTTTTTCAATGGGCTACCAGTACAATGCCAAACTTCGTTCTGCGGAAATTCTCTATACCGGAGAAGGTAAAGCCCGTCAAATCCGCCGTGCAGAGCGCCCTGAGGACTATTTTGCAACCTTGTATGGTTTTGATTTTGAAGAATAAAATGATAATTAATTGAAAATGAAATTGAAAAACAGATTGCTTTCTAAAAAATAGGCAAAAATCTTGTTTTTCCTTCAAGTCGTGATATAATAAAACTATAAAACGTTTTCAAGGAAGGTAACGATATGTCTGAAGAAACAATTGATTATGGACAAGTGACAGGAATGGTGCATTCGACAGAAAGCTTTGGGTCAGTAGATGGGCCTGGTATTCGCTTTATCGTCTTTTTGCAGGGCTGTCACATGCGTTGCCAGTATTGCCACAACCCGGACACTTGGGCTATGGAATCTAATAAATCACGTGAACGGACGGTAGATGATGTCTTGACAGAGGCCTTGCGCTACCGCGGTTTCTGGGGAAATAAGGGTGGGATTACAGTCAGTGGAGGAGAAGCCCTCTTGCAGATTGATTTCCTGATTGCCCTCTTCACTAAGGCTAAGGAACAAGGAATCCATTGTACCTTGGATACCTGTGCCCTTCCTTTCCGTAATAAACCACGTTACCTTGAGAAGTTTGACAAACTCATGGCTGTTACTGACTTGGTTCTCTTGGATATCAAGGAAATCAACGAAGAACAGCACAAGATTGTTACTAGCCAAACCAATAAAAATATCTTGGCTTGTGCCCAGTATCTATCAGATATTGGAAAACCTGTCTGGATTCGCCACGTGCTAGTTCCAGGATTGACAGATAGAGATGATGACTTGATTGAACTTGGTAAGTTCGTCAAGACCCTCAAAAATGTTGATAAGTTTGAAATTCTACCTTATCACACCATGGGTGAGTTCAAATGGCGTGAATTGGGAATTCCTTATTCTCTCGAAGGGGTTAAACCACCAACAGCAGACCGCGTCAAGAACGCTAAAAAACTCATGGATACCGAAAGTTACCAAGACTATATGAAACGTGTACATGGATAAAAAAGAAGCCTGATGGGAACATCGGGCTTTTAAGTTTACATAAATCTAGATAATTAAATGGAACAAAACTTTAAAGATTTTAAATTCTGAAAAAAATCCGAAAATGAATGTGTAAGATATAGTTACTTTTAGAAATATTAAATAGAATAGGAGAACATCATGGAACAAAGTATTATCATTAAAAATTTATGTAAGTCGTATGGGCAAACTCAAATTTTAAAAGATATTTCTTTTGAAGCAAAAGCAGGTAGAGTGACTGCTTTCCTGGGTCCAAATGGAGCTGGTAAAAGTTCAACATTACGTATTTTATTAGGATTAGACAAAGCAACATCTGGTCTTACCAAAATTGGAGATCAGACTTATAAGGAATTAAAATTTTCTCTAAAGACTGTAGGAGCTTCATTTGACAGTGTAGGAGCTCCTGATGATCGGACTGTTTATCAACATTTGAAAATTGTTGCTGCTAGTAATGGGATATCCAGTCAGCGAATTGAGCAAGTCTTGGATATGGTGGATATTAGTCATAAGAAAAAATCTAAAATTGGGAAATTATCATTAGGAGAAGGACAACGCTTGGGAATTGCAACAGCTCTATTAGGAAATCCTCAATATCTGATATTGGATGAACCGACTAATGGGTTGGATCCAAGAGGAATTCGGTGGTTTAGAGAGTTTATAAAAAAACAAGCTCAAGAAGGGAAGACAGTCTTGCTATCATCTCATATATTATCGGAAGTGGAAGCAGTAACAGATGATGTAGTTATCATAAATAAAGGAAAAGTTCTTATAAAAGGCACTTTACAAGAAGTGATGAAAAATCTTTCTTCACTAGAAGAAGTCTTCTTTAGTTTAACAGAGGGAGGAAAGTGACATGGCACTTATATACTCTCTTCATTCTGAAATATTGAAATTGCTTTATAGGAGAGCTACTCATGTTGTATTATTCTTGATACTGGTATTTCAAACGTTTTTAGCAAATATTGGTGCTTCTCAAATTGTTTCAGTTGGTATCCATGCTACACCAGAGACAAATCCAGAATTAGCAGAAGCTATACCTCCTATTGAATTTTTAGGTTTTGATGTCACTTTATTTGGTGTTTTTATTATGATTATCCTAGGCTCAATTTACGGAGCCGAGGAGTATAAATGCTCTGCTATTCGTACAAGTCTACTCTCTATTACAAATCGAAGTACTTTCCTAGTTTCAAAAACATTAGTTTGGCTTGTATTTTCTTTTTTCATTTCCTTTCTATCAATATTCCTTACGATTAACATGACACATTATGTTTTAGGACAAGATGGCTTAATGCTTTTTTCACTAAATGGGAGAGTTTGGTTCTATATATTTTTAGCCAGTATAGCTTGGACTTTGTTGGGACTGCTGGCCTATATTATGGCTTTGACATTTAAAACAGCCATTGTTCCTCTATTATTTTTGCTTCCTCAAGTCTACAATTTAGGAACATTCTTAGCAAACTATATATCGATTGCAAAATTTCTTCCAGTTGCATTGGGGCAAGGATTGATTGCTACATCTCCTCAAATTTTAGAACAGAATAGTTTACAAAATATTTTACTTTTACTTTGTTGGAACTTCTCATTCTTGGCTTTAGCAATCTACCGATTACTTAAGTCAGATATTGGAGGAGGTGAATAAGTTGAAAGAGCAACTTAAAAGTGAGTATCTCAAGTTTATGATGAATCCTTGGCACTGGTTGATTATAGGTGCTCTATTACTGTGTGTTCCGGCGATGGTTGTTTTTTTAAATAGTAAGCCAGACCAATTGACTCTACAGTTTGTTTTGGAACAGCTACTGCAAAGTCTTTATTTAGGACAGGCAGGCTTCATTAGTCTAGCGGTCCTATTTATAGGTCAAGAATTTACAGGTTCAAGCCTTCGTACCAGTTTTCTTACATGTCCAAATCGTTTAAAATTTATAATCTGTAAACTAGCTATTGTATTATGTATGGAAATTGTATTATTGGTTGCTGTAATATCATTATGTATACTACTCGCCCAAGGATACTATAATATTAATCTTTTGAGCAATATTAAAAATGTTCTGACAATCCTATTTCCAGCATGTATTTCTATTCTAACCTTCTCTCTTTTAAGTGGTATTTTTGTATTTATTTCCCAGTCTTTTATCTTAATTTTGGGAATCAGTTTATCCCTTTTATTGGGGTTGGGACAAATGTTACTACAATTCAGTTCTTTTTTTAGAAATTTACCATTACTAGCTAGTATGAATTGTTTTTATACCCATCCCTTGTCGCTTTATTATCCAGTGTGGCAAGGCTTAGGGATACAAATAGTTTGGTTATTAATTGTTTTTCTATTTGCTACACTGATACTCATAGGAAGAAATGTACGCTAAAGACAGGGAGTATCCTGTCTTTTTCTCAGTTAGTGCTATAATATATTCAGGAGGGTGAGTTATGGCTTATAAAATTTTGGTGGTAGATGATGATCTTGCTATTCTTCGCCTAATAAAAAAAGTACTAGAATATGAAAAATATGAAGTAGTTATACGAAATAAGATAGAAGAGATTGATCTTTGTGATTTTACAGGATTTGACTTGATTCTATTAGATATTATGATGCCTGTTAGTGGTTTAGAGATCTGTCAGATGATTCGCGAACAGATAACGGTTCCTATCTGTTTTATAACTGCCAAGGATATGGATGAAGATTTAGTAGCTGGAATCAATGCAGGTGCTGATGATTATATTATGAAGCCCTTTAGTATGCAAGAATTGTTAGCACGTGTTAAAATGCACTTGCGTCGTGAAGAACGGATTAAAGGAAATGTTCATCAAATAAAGATTGGGAAGTTTATACTATATACGGATAGTAAGGAACTATTTGTAAACGATGATAAGATTGCTCTGACAAGGAGGGAATTTGACATAGTGAATCTTTTGGCAAGCAACCCAAGTAAAATATATTCTATTGAGGAAATTTATAATTATCTATATCCACAAAGTTCAGGAGCGCTTTTACGTTCGGTTTCAGAGTACATTTATCAAATTCGTCAAAAGCTGAAACCTTATCAATTAAATCCAATTAAAACCTTATACGGTGGAGGATATCAATGGGTAGAATCAAAAGTTTTAGACAATTAATTCGAGAAACCTGTTGGAGAATTATTTGGCAGTTTAGTCTTGGCTTACTAATGGCCTATCTTATTCCCTTAGCTTCAGTATCTATACAAATAAACGAAGATGGGAAACCTTTAAACAATAGTGGTGTTCTATCAATTTTTTTCAATGTGTCATCATGGATATATATTTGTGTTTTATTGATTGTTCTAATAAGTTATCACATTGGAAAATTGTTGAAAAAACTGAGTTATGAAATGACTTTGATTTATGAAAATAGTATGTGGTTGGAGAAGGAATGTACAGAAAGTTTAACGGTTAAAGAATTTCGTGAGACAGGAAATCGGATTATTGTGATGCAAGATAGAATTCGACAATTAATAGTTGATGAGAAACAGCAGAAAGAAGATTTGATGTTTCAGGTTTCAGCAGCTTCTCATGATTTAAAGACTCCCTTAACCATTATTAGGGGAAATGTGGAATTTTTACAGGCGATAACTGAAAACGACCAATCTCAAGAATGCTTAGCAGATATAGAAAGAGCTAGTCAACAGTTACTAGATTATTTCAATCAATTAATTCACTATTCTAAAACCTATTATGATGATGAGACAGGCTGGGTGGAATACTCCTCTTCAGATTTTATCAATGAGTTAGATAAAGAAGTCTCTTTTTTGATAAAAAATCAGATGAAGTTTTCTTTTGAACAAAATGTGAAAGGAACTGAAAACTATTATATAAATCCATCTCTTCTGATTCGTGCAATACAAAATATTTTAACAAATGCTTTGGAATACGCCGATAAACAGAATCCTAAAATTAAAATTAGGGTAGAGCAAGAGGCGAAAGAATTGAAAATAGGTATATGGAATAATGGCTCTGAATTTCCAGAGGAAGTTTTAAATAATTTTGGGAAGCTCTTTTATCGTATGGATAAAGCTAGATCGATTAAAGAGCAACATTATGGTATTGGACTTAGTTTTGTATGTAGAGTTGCAAAACTACACAAAGGCCGAGTTGAGCTTAGAAATAGAGACGAGGGAGCAGAAGTTTTAATGACTCTCAATTGTATTAAATCATAGTGATTTACTTGTTAATTTATGATTGAATCGTTTTTATATGTGAGCTTTTAAACTATTTAACTTTTTCGATTAGTATAAGATGTAACGGTAGATAATAAAAACGAATGATGATATCTAGTTGATGAAAACTATTTATCATTCATTCGTTTTTTAATTATTGGATAATATACGTAGCTTTATCTCGAACGTTGTTTTCCAGCGTTGCGATTTTTGTGTTTTTTCTTGCTTGTGATAGCAGTTGGTTGTTCAGGGGTAACGTCTTTTCGTCCACTTGGTGTAGAGAAAGTACGTGCTTTTGGTGGGTTCTTGGCTAGTTCTTCACGGACTTTTTTGCGAAGTTTTGGACGAACGATATAGTTTACGATAAACTGTTGGAGAATCATCATGAAACCACCGACAACCCAGTAAAGTGTGACACTAGCTGGTGAGAAGAGGGAGAAGACGACGATCATGAGTGGGCTCATGTAAATCATTTTCTTGATTTGTTCTCTTTGCATTTCATCTTCTACTCCATGAAGTGAAAGGAGCGATTGAAGATAGTAAAGGACACCAGCACAGGCAACCAAAATCATACTTGGAGAACCTAGAGGAATGCCTAGGTAGCTTGCTTGAGCAACCCCTTCAGTATGTTGGGCAGCAAAGTAGATAGCAGAGAAGAAAGGCATTTGAAGGAGGATAGGGAAACATCCTACACCACCAAACATGCTGATGCCGTGCTCTTTTTGAGCGGCAAAGAGGGCTTGTTGAGCTTCGAGTTTTTCTTCTTGAGTCGTTGCTTCTTTGAGACGAGTTTGATGTGGCTCAAGGACGTGCTTGAGAGCGTTCATCTTTTCAGAGTGAAGCGTTGCCTTCCATGATTGGTAGATACCAAGTGGCAAGATAATCAAGCGCACGATAATGGTTACGATGATGATAGCGACACCGAAGCCTAGACCTTTATCAGTAGCGAAATACTTGATAGCTTCAGCCATAGGAGCTCCGATAGTATTCCAAATAAATCCTGTTGGCTGGCCTGTGGCTTTATCGACATTGACACAGCCAGTTAAGACTAGCAACATAGCTATTCCCATAGCTGAGAGTGCAAAACGTTTAATAGATTTCACTGTTTTTATTCCTTCTTAAAAAATTATACCTTTCTATTCTACTGTTTTTTTACAAAATATACAATAGTTCTAGAGACCTAATTTGCGATTTTAAAGTCAGGGTAAGGAGGAAAGTTGCTCAGTTTGACATCTAAGTAGCTGACTTTTGAAAAAGGTGTGGGTCCTTTGCGGATTTCTTGGATAAATTTTGCCATGATAGCAGATGAGTCTGCTTGGGCTAAGATTTCCACTGTGCCATCGTCGTTATTCCATACCCGACCTGTGATGCCACCAATTTCAAGCGCTAGGCTGTAAACACCCCAACGAAAGCCGACTCCCTGCACCCTACCTTGGGCAATCATTCTAACCTTTTGCATACCAAACCCCTTTGATTGTGTTATAATATTTCTATGACTATTATAACCTCAAAAGCCAATTCTGTGGTAAAAAATGCCAAGAAATTACACCAAAAAAAATACCGCAAGTCTGCCTATTTGATTGAAGGCTGGCACTTGTTTGAAGAAGCTGTTCAAGCTGGAGTGACGATTGAGAAAATCTTTGCCCTAGAAAATTACCGAGATCAGTTAGCTGCTTTTCCGCAAACTGTCTGGGTTTCAGAGGATATTTTGCTAGATTTGGCGGATTCTCAGACTCCACAGGGAATTGTTGCCGTGGTTCAAAAAGAAGAAGTAGGACAAGTTGATTTTAGTCAGGGCAAGTTCTTATTTTTGGAAGATGTGCAAGATCCTGGTAATGTGGGAACTATCATTCGGACTGCGGATGCAGCAGGTTTTACTGGAGTGATTGTTTCAGAAAAGTCGGCAGATATCTACAGTCTCAAGACCTTACGTTCCATGCAAGGCAGTCATTTCCATCTGCCCATTTACCGGATGTCTAGTCAAGCGATTCTCGAGGAAGCTAAAGAGGCAGGTATCCCAGTGCTGGCAACAACCCTATCTAAAGATTCTGTTGACTACAGAGAACTGCCTCTTATAGAAAATTGTGTACTAGTTATGGGGAATGAGGGTCAAGGAATTAGTCCCTTCATGGCTGAAAGTGCAGATCAATTGGTCCATATTAGCATGAAGGGGCAGGCGGAGAGTTTGAATGTTGCCGTTGCAGCCGGTATTTTAATTTTCCATTTAAGCTAATTTTAACTTTCTTTGTTATAATCAAGGAAAGATGTTCATAGAAAAGGAGAAAAGATGAATCACACTATTATTCATGACCGCGCAGGTCTCAATCAATTTTACGCTAAAGTTTATGCCTTTGTTGGTCTAGGAATCGGACTATCCGCTTTGGTATCAGGTCTTATGTTGACGGTCTTTCAGTCTCAGCTGGTTTACTTTTTGATGCAGGGGCGTCTCTGGTTGACCATTGCAACTTTTGCAGAGTTGGCCTTGGTTTTCGTTGCCAGTAACATGGCCTTAAAGAATAGTCCAGCGGCTCTTCCAGTATTTTTACTTTACTCAGTATTAAACGGCTTTACCCTGAGTTTTGTGGTGGCCTTCTATACTCCGGGTACAGTTTTATCTGCATTTGTATCAAGCGCCCTTCTCTTCTTTGTTATGGCGGCAGTCGGTATGTTCACCAAGAAAGATTTGAGTGGGCTTGGTCGAGCGATGATGGCAGCTCTAATCGGTTTGTTGATTGCCATGGTAGTTAATATTTTCTTAGCTAGTGGCTTCTTTGATTATATGATTAGCGTAGCCATGGTTTTGGTCTTCTCAGGGTTGATTGCTTGGGACAACCAAAAAATTCGCCGTGCCTATGAACAATCACAAGGTCGTGTAGCGACAGGTTGGGTTGTGTCAATGGCTCTCAGTATCTATCTTGATTTTATCAATCTCTTCCTAAGTATTCTACGTATCTTCGGTCGCAATGACTAGAAGGTCCCTAACATCAGTGTTCGAAGGAGCACTGATTTTTTCGTCTTTGCTCTTTCCTTTTCTTGGAAATAGGTGTATAATGCTTTTAACTAATTTTTGAGGAGTAGTTTATGAAGAAAAGTTTTATTCATCAACAAGAAGAGATTTCCTTTGTCAAAAACACTTTTACCCAGTATTTGAAAGATAAGTTAGAAGTTGTCGAAGTTCAAGGTCCTATCTTGAGCAGGGTAGGCGACGGGATGCAGGATAATTTATCAGGTGTGGAGAATGCCGTATCGGTCAAGGTTCTCCAAATCCCTGATGCTACTTATGAAGTTGTGCACTCCCTTGCTAAATGGAAACGCCATACCTTGGGTCGTTTTGGTTTCGGTGAGGGTGAGGGTCTCTTCGTCCATATGAAGGCCCTTCGCCCAGACGAAGATTCGCTTGATGCGACCCACTCTGTTTATGTTGACCAGTGGGATTGGGAGAAAGTCATTCCAAATGGTAAACGTAACATCGCTTATCTAAAAGAAACAGTTGAGAAGATTTACAAGGCTATTCGTCTGACTGAGCTAGCTGTTGAAGCCCGCTATGACATCGAGTCTATCTTGCCAAAACAAATCACTTTCATCCATACAGAAGAGTTGGTAGAACGCTACCCAGACTTGACACCAAAAGAGCGTGAAAATGCTATCTGTAAAGAATTTGGTGCTGTCTTCTTGATTGGTATCGGTGGTGAATTACCAGACGGTAAACCGCACGATGGACGTGCACCAGACTATGATGACTGGACAAGTGAGTCTGAAAATGGCTACAAGGGTCTAAATGGTGATATTCTTGTCTGGAATGAATCTCTAGGTGGAGCCTTTGAATTGTCTTCTATGGGAATCCGTGTGGATGAAGAGACGCTTCGCCGTCAGGTTGCTATTACAGGTGATGAAGACCGTTTAGAATTGGAATGGCACAAGGCTTTGTTGAACGGCCTGTTCCCATTGACAATCGGTGGGGGAATTGGACAATCTCGTATGGCCATGTTCCTTCTTCGTAAGAAACACATCGGAGAAGTGCAAACAAGTGTTTGGCCTCAGGAAGTCCGCGATACTTACGAAAATATTTTATAGAGAATCGAACCGCAAGGTTCGGTTTTCTTTCTCTTTTCGCCTATAATTTGGTATAATAAACGGTATGAAAATTGTATCAGGAATCTATGGGGGACGTCCCCTCAAGACACTAGAAGGCAAGACGACAAGACCTACTTCGGATAAGGTTAGGGGAGCCATTTTTAACATGATTGGTCCCTACTTTGAAGGGGGACGAGTCTTGGACCTTTATGCAGGTAGTGGTGGTTTATCTATCGAGGCAGTATCGCGTGGCATGGCCAGTGCTGTTTTGGTGGAGCGAGATCGTAAGGCTCAGACCATCGTGGCTGAAAATATTCAGATGACCAAGGAAGTTGGAAAATTTCAACTTCTCAAGATGGATGCAGAAAGGGCCTTGGAACAGGTAGCTGGGAAATTTGACCTCATTTTCTTAGACCCTCCTTATGCCAAGGAACAAATCGTCGCAGATATCGAAAAAATGGCTGAAAGGGAGCTATTTTCTGAAGATGTCATGGTTGTGTGTGAGACGGATAAGGCCGTTGAACTTCCAGAAGAAATTGCTTGTCTTGGAATCTGGAAAGAAAAAAATTATGGAATTAGTAAGGTGACAGTTTATGTCAGATAAGATTGGCTTATTCACAGGTTCATTTGATCCTATGACAAATGGGCATCTGGATATGATTGAACGGGCGAGCAGACTTTTTGATAAGCTCTATGTCGGTATTTTTTTTAATCCCCACAAACAAGGATTTCTCCCCATAGAAAATCGTAAACGAGGGCTAGAAACGGCTTTGAAACATTTGGAAAATGTTGAAGTTGTATCTTCTCATGATGAATTGGTGGTTGATGTTGCAAAAAGACTGGGGGCTACTTGTCTAGTTCGTGGTTTGAGGAATGCGTCGGATTTGCAATATGAAGCCAGTTTTGATTACTACAATCATCAGCTGTCTCCTGATATAGAGACCATTTATTTACATAGCCGACCTGAACATCTCTATATTAGTTCATCAGGCGTTAGAGAGCTTTTGAAGTTTGGTCAGGATATTACCGGCTATGTTCCTGATAGTATTTTGGAGGAAATAAGAAATGAAAAAAAAGATTAGATGGCCCTTATATGTCATTGCGGCCTTGATTGTGACTTTCTTGGCATTTGTAGTGCCCTTGCCCTACTATATAGAAGTTCCAGGTGGTTCGGAGGATATTCGCCAAGTCCTTAAAGTCAATGACACAGAAGATAAGGAAGCTGGGGCTTATCACTTCGTTACAGTTGGTGTTCAGCACGCTACTTTAGCCCATATGATTTATGCTTGGTTGACGCCTTTTACAGATATTCGTAGTGCCCAAGAGACTACAGGTGGCTCTTCCGATGTGGAATTTATGCGGATCAATCAATTCTACATGCAAACATCGCAAAATATGGCCAAATATCAAGGGCTAAAAACAGCTGGTAAAGATATCGAACTCAAATACCTTGGGGTTTATGTCTTAACTGTGACAGATAATTCGACTTTTAAAGGGATTCTCAACATCTCTGATACGGTCACAGCAGTCAATGATCAGACCTTCGACAGTTCCAAAGACTTGATTGATTACGTCAATTCTCAAAAACTAGGGGACTCCGTCAAGGTCACCTATGAAGAGGATGGGCAAACCAAGTCTGCAGAAGGAAAGATTATCACCTTGGAAAATGGCAAAAATGGAATTGGAATCGGTTTGATTGACCGTACGGAAGTGACCAGTGATGTCCCAATTCGCTTTTCAACAGCTGGTATTGGCGGTCCAAGTGCAGGTCTCATGTTTAGTTTGGCCATCTATACCCAAATAGCTGACCCAGGCCTTCGTAATGGCCGCATTGTTGCCGGTACCGGAACTATTGACCGTGATGGTAATGTGGGGGATATTGGAGGTATTGATAAAAAAGTTGTAGCTTCGGCTAGAGAAGGTGCCGCGATTTTCTTTGCCCCTGATAACCCTGTTAGCGAAGAAGAACAAAAAGCGCATCCAGATGCGAAAAACAATTACCAGACAGCCCTAGAAGCAGCCAAAACAATCAAGACGGATATGAAAATCGTGCCTGTTAAAACCCTACAAGATGCAATTGATTACTTGAAACACAATCCCTAGTTTTTAAGTGAAGTTTCCAAACTAGCGCACAAACAGAGAAGATGGTATAATAGTCAAATGGTTCAATTATTATTCACTCTAAGCAGTCATATGCTCTTTATTTATGTGAGTTTTTACCTTTTAAAGAATCTTGTTAGATGGGAAAAGGTTTTAAAAGTGACAGCTGAGAATACAGGAAAAGTTCGTTTATTGATAGCTCTTTTCAGCATCGTAATGGGCTACATCATGAGTTCTTTCTTTATCAGCCTATATCAGTTGTGGCAAGAAGCGCTTAGAGGATTATTATAAAATCAAATGTAAAGGAAATAAGTATGGAAAAAATTGTGGTTCAAGGTGGCGATAATCGTCTGGTAGGAAGTGTTACGATTGAAGGAGCAAAGAATGCAGTCTTACCCTTGTTGGCAGCGACTATTCTAGCAAGTGAAGGAAAGACCGTCTTGCAGAATGTTCCTATCTTGTCAGATGTTTTCACTATGAATCAGGTGGTTCGTGGTTTGAATGCCAAGGTGGATTTTGATGAGGAGGCTCATCTTGTCGAGGTAGACGCGACTGGCGATATCACTGAGGAAGCTCCTTACAAGTATGTCAGCAAGATGCGTGCATCTATCGTTGTCTTGGGACCAATTCTTGCCCGTGTAGGTCATGCCAAGGTATCCATGCCAGGTGGTTGTACGATTGGTAGCCGTCCTATTGATCTTCATTTGAAAGGTCTGGAAGCTATGGGGGCTAAGATTAGTCAAACAGCTGGTTACATCGAAGCCAAGGCTGATCGCTTACATGGAGCTCATATCTATATGGATTTCCCAAGTGTTGGTGCTACTCAGAACTTGATGATGGCAGCGACGCTGGCTGATGGGGTCACAGTGATTGAAAATGCTGCGCGTGAGCCTGAGATTGTTGACTTAGCTATTCTCCTTAATGAAATGGGAGCCAAGGTTAAAGGTGCTGGTACAGAGACTATTACCATTACTGGTGTTGACAAACTTCATGGTACGATTCACAATGTAGTCCAAGACCGTATCGAAGCAGGAACCTTTATGGTGGCTGCTGCCATGACTGGCGGTGATGTCTTGATTAAAGACGCTGTCTGGGAGCACAACCGTCCCTTGATTGCCAAGTTGCTTGAAATGGGTGTTGAAGTAATTGAAGAAGACGAAGGAATTCGTGTTCGTTCTCAACTAGAAAATCTAAAAGCTGTCCATGTGAAAACCTTGCCTCACCCAGGATTTCCAACAGATATGCAGGCTCAATTTACAGCCTTGATGACCGTCGCAAAAGGGGAATCAACTATGGTGGAGACAGTTTTCGAAAATCGCTTCCAACATCTAGAAGAAATGCGTCGCATGGGCTTGCACTCTGAGATTATCCGTGATACAGCTCGTATTGTTGGTCGACAGCCTTTGCAGGGAGCAGAAGTTCTTTCAACTGACCTTCGTGCCAGCGCAGCCCTGATTTTGACAGGTTTGGTAGCACAAGGAGAAACCGTGGTTGGTAAATTGGTTCACTTGGATAGAGGTTATTACAGATTCCATGAGAAGTTAGCGCAGCTAGGTGCTAAGATTCAGCGGATTGAGGCAAGTGATGAAGATGAATAAGAAATCAGGCTACGTAGTCAAGCGTTTACTTTTAGTCATCCTAGTACTGATTTTAGGTGTTTTAGCCCTAGGAATCGGTCTAATGGTAGGCTATGGAATCTTGGGCAAGGGTCAAGATCCATGGGCCATCCTGTCTCCAGCAAAATGGCAGGAATTGATTCATAAATTTACAGGAAATTAGGCTGGAGAACCAGCCTTTTTCTAAAGATAAGGAGAAATATGAACAAAAAAACAAGACAGACATTGATTGGCTTGCTTGTATTATTGCTTTTGTCTGCAGGGAGCTACTATATCAAGCAGCTGCAGTCGACAGCTAATAGTCCCAAAACCAAGCTTAGTCAGAAAAAACAAGCGTCTGAAGCTCCTAGTAAAGAATTGGCAGAAAGTGTCTTAACAGCTGCAGTCAAAAGCCAAATAAAAGGGGGTCTGGAGTGGAATGGCTCAGGTGCTTTTATCGTCAATGGTAATAAAACAAATCTGGATGCCAAGGTTTCAAGTAAGCCTTATGCTGATAATAAAACAAAGACAGTGGGCAAGGAAACAGTGCCAACCGTAGCAAATGCTCTCTTGTCTAAGGCAACTCGCCAGTACAAGAATCGTGAAGAAACGGGAAATGGTTCAACTTCATGGACTCCTCCAGGATGGCATCAGGTCAAGAATCTAAAGGGGGCTTATACTCATGCCGTCGATAGAGGTCATTTGTTAGGCTATGCCTTAATTGGTGGTTTGGATGGTTTTGATGCCTCAACAAGTAATCCTAAAAATATTGCTGTCCAGACAGCCTGGGCCAATCAGGCACAGGCCGAGGATTCGACTGGTCAAAACTACTATGAAAGCATGGTGCGTAAAGCCTTGGACCAAAACAAGCGTGTCCGTTACCGTGTAACCCTTTATTACGCCACAAATGAAGACTTAGTTCCTTCAGCTTCACAGATTGAAGCCAAGTCTTCAGACGGAGAATTGGAAATTAATGTCCTAGTTCCCAATGTTCAAAAGGGACTTCAACTGGATTACCGAACTGGAGAAGTAACTGTAACTCAGTAAAAGATAAGATAAACTCCTATGTCACTTGTGGATATAGGAGTTCTTTTTTGGACAATTTAATACTCAATGAAAATCAAAAAGCAAACTAGGAAGCTAGCCGCAGGTTGCTCAAAGCACAGCTTTGAGATTGCAGATAAAGCTGACGTGGTTTGAATAGATTTTCGAAGAGTATGAGAAAAAATAATATGTACTGGTCTAGATTTTGTGATATAATAAAGGATAAGATACTATTTTAGGAGAAGAACTATGGAAGACCCAAGTAGTCAGAATTTGTTGCTACAATTTGTTTTATTGTTTATCTTAACGGTGTTGAATGCCTTTTTCTCAGCCACAGAAATGGCCATGGTGTCACTTAACCGTGCGCGGGTTGAACAAAAGGCAGAAGAAGGAGATAGACGCTATATCCGTCTGCTGAAGGTACTAGAAAATCCTAACCACTTTTTATCAACCATTCAAGTAGGGATTACCCTGATTACGATCTTATCTGGGGCGAGTTTGGCAGACACTCTGGGACGAGAAATTGCATCTTGGCTTGGAAATAGTGAAACATCTTATGCTGTTGCAAGTTTTCTGTCTTTAGCATTTTTGACTTATATTTCCATCGTTTTTGGGGAATTGTATCCTAAGAGAATCGCTCTTAATCTAAAGGATGCCTTGGCGATTCGTACAGCACCAGTTATCATTGGGCTTGGGAAACTAGTTAGTCCCTTTGTTTGGCTCTTGTCTGCGTCTACCAATCTTTTGAGTCGCTTGACTCCTGTGGCCTTTGACGATGCTGATGAAAAAATGACCCGTGATGAAATTGCCTACATGCTGACAAATAGTGAAGAAACACTAGATGCTGACGAAATTGAGATGTTACAGGGGATTTTTTCACTGGATGAACTGATGGCCAGAGAAGTTATGGTTCCTCGAACGGATGCCTTCATGGTTGATATTAAGGATGATAGTCAAATCATTATCCAAAGTATTTTAAAACAAAATTATTCTCGTATCCCTGTCTATGATGGAGACAAGGATAACGTGATTGGGATTATTCATACCAAAAGTCTTCTTAAGGCAGCCTTTGTAGACGGTTTTGACAATATTGTTTGGAAGAGAATTTTACAAGATCCACTCTTTGTTCCTGAAACTATTTTTGTGGATGACTTGCTAAAAGAATTGCGCAATACCCAAAGACAAATGGCAATTTTACTAGATGAATACGGTGGGATGGCTGGTTTGGTGACACTTGAAGACCTCTTAGAGGAAATCGTTGGGGAAATCGATGATGAAACGGACAAAGCAGCAATAGATGTTCATCAGATTGGCGATGATACTTATATTGTTCAAGGTACTATGAATCTCAATGATTTTAATAGCTACTTTGATGTTGAGCTGGAAAGTGATGACGTTGATACCATCGCTGGTTATTATTTGACAGGAATTGGGAGTATTCCAACGACTGAGAAACTCAGCTATGAATTGGTCAGCCAAAACAAACAGCTTATCCTAACCAATGATAAGGTGAAAAATGGACGTGTTACCAAGGTAAAAGTCCAGATCACAGAACTTGAAATAGAAGAAGAAACAGAGTAAACTAGAGGCTTTTGTCACCATGCGTGACGAAGCTTTTTTCAGTTAATTTCAAAAGGGAATTGTGCCTTCGAAAAAACTCAGCTCTAAACTTGCACCAAAAGTTCTTTAAATCTATCCTTAATTATTTGAAGAAAAAGAAAAAAGCCCTTCAAAATGGGCTTTCTGTTCATTTGCAACTTGATAAATCAAGTTATAGAAGGCGGTAGACGGATTTGAACCGACGATCAAGCTTTTGCAGAGCCGTGCCTTACCACTTGGCTATACCGCCTTAACGTTTATTATTATACCTTGAAAATGATTTTCAGTCAATAGTTTTTTCAGATTTTTTGTGTTAATAAGCCTAAATATTCTGAAAATTCGTTTACTTTTATTGAAATATCTTAAAATATATGGTATAATCAATAATAACCTATACTTTATAAGAGGAGTAAATAAATGAAAAAAAGTCAAGTGCTTGCTGTAGCGGGGGCTACCTTATTAGCGTCAGGAGTTCTAGCTGCGTGTTCAAACACTAGTTCAAATAATGCGAAACTAGCAAAAGATTACCAATATGTTTATCAAACAGACCCAGAAACTTTGGATTATATCGTCAGCAATATCGATTCAACATCATTCGTCACAACAAATGCTGTAGATGGTTTGTTGGCTAATGATAAATATGGGAATCTGGTTCCTTCTATTGCTGAATCATGGACAGTTTCAAAAGATGGTTTGACTTATACCTATAAAATCCGTAAGGATGCTAAATGGGTGACAGCAGAGGGAGAAGAATACGCTCCTGTAACTGCTAAAGACTTCGTTACTGGTTTGAAACACGCCGTAGATGGGAAATCAAAAGGACTTTCAATCGTTAGCTCTTCTATTAAGGGATTAGAAGCCTATATCAAGGGTGAAACAAGCGATTTTTCAACCGTTGGAGTAAAAGCACTTGATGATCAAACACTAGAATATACCTTGAACCAGCCAGAAACTTTCTGGAATGACAAGACAACTAGTGGTGTCATGATGCCGGTTAATGCAGAATTCTTAGCTTCAAAAGGGGAAGGTTTTGGTGCCCCAACAGATGCTAACTCTATTCTTTATAACGGTCCATTTGTCTTAAAAGCTGTAACTCCTAAATCATCTATCGAGATGGCTAAAAATGATGCTTACTGGGACAAAGAAAATGTAAAAATTGAGAACGTTAAGTTCACTTTCTGGGATGGTAAGGACCAAGATGTGATTGCCAAAGGTTTTGCCGATGGTCAATATAGCAAGGCGCGTATCTTCCCTACAAGTTCTACATATGAAAAATATGCAGCTGACTTCAAAGATAACATTTACTTTAATGAACCAGGTGCGGGTGTTGCAACTGTCAGCTTGAACTATGGCCGTACAACCTATAACCACACTGCCAAAACAAGTGATGCTCAAAAAACATCTACTCAGAAAGCATTACTAAATAAAGAATTCCGTCAAGCCTTGAACTTTGCAGTGGACCGTGCTTCTTATTCAGCTCAAACAAATGGTACTGATGGAGCTGCAGTAGCTATTCGTAATACATTTGCACCTTATGCTCTTCAAGTTGGTAAGAAAACATTTGGTGAATTGGTACAAGATAGCTTGGCTAAGACAAATTCTTCTACTTGGTCAAACGTGTCTCTAGCAGATTCTCAAAATGGACTTTACAATGAAGAAAAAGCTAAAGAAGTCTTTGCTAAAGCAAAATCAAGCCTACAAGCTGAAGGTGTTGAATTCCCAATCCACTTGGATGCCTTGGTTATCCAAGAATCAACAGCGGTTGTAAACCGTGTTCAATCATTGAAACAATCAATTGAAAAGGTATTGGGTTCAGATAATGTTGTTGTAGATTTGCAACAAATGACTCAAGCAGAAGCTTTACCAATTTCATTTAGTGCTCCAACAGCTAAAGAGCAAGACTGGGATATCCATACATTGTCAGGATGGAACCCTGACTATCAAGATCCGTCTACTTTCTTGGATCAGTTTGTCATCAAGGGAGGAAACACTCGCCTTTACCTTGGTATTGACCAAAACACGGATGCATCAGTAGTAAGTAAACTTGGTTTGGCTGACTATGGAAAATTACTTGATGACGCAAACAGCGAAAATCAAGATGTTCAAAAACGTTATGAAAAATACGCAGTAGCACAAGCTTGGTTGACTGATAATGCTTTGACAATTCCAGTAATGGCTTCTCCTAAAGAAACAGCCGTTTCATTTGTTTCAAAGGTTCTACCATTTAGCTCTTCATATTCTGTAGCTGGTCTTAAAGGTGAAAATGCAGGATACTTGAAGTATACTGAAGTTGGTGAAAAAGCAATCACCAAAGAAGAGTATGAAAAAGCTCGTGAAAAATGGTTGAAAGAAAAGACTGAGTCAAACGAGAAAGCTCAAAAAGAATTGGCAAGTCATGTGAAGTAAATAATTTTCAATAGAACTTTCTCTCCATGAGGAGAAGGTTCTTTTGGGATTTTTAAAGGAAATGATATGAAAAAATATATTTTTATGCGTGTTTTGCGGTCATTGGTTTCTATCTTTTTAGTAACAACCTTGACTTACACGATTATCTATACAATGGTTCCTCGAAAATTGATTTTCAAACAGGATACCAACTATAACAAGATTGCGACAACTGCTGATAAACGTGATAACTATGAAAATACCGTTTATGAGCGTATGGGCTATATCGAGTACTACGATACCAAGGAATTGCAAGAAAAAGCTAGCCAGATGGATGCTTCTGTAACAGTTGAAGCTAATGACACCAACAAGGCTATCTATGAAAAATACATCAAACAAATCGGTCATGGTTGGACCTTGGGAGAATTTACTGAAAGTGGCCAATTCTACGCTACTCGTGAAATCCCAATTTTTGAACGTGTTTTCAAATTCTATGCTAACTTGATTGACATTGACCATACTAATAAAATCCAAGACCCTGAAAACCCAGATTTGAAACGTTACCTTCGTTTTGAAAATGATCCAGCGATCGGATGGTCATTGGTCGGTTCAGGAACTAAACACAAATATCTCTTGTACTTCAACAGTCAGTTCCCATTTGTGCATCAAAACTTTGTGAACATCAATTTAGGTGACTCTTATCCAACCTATGCTAATAGTCCTGTTTTACAGGTTATTACTCAGGGACAAGGACAAACAAAAACGGCTCAAGTTCAGTTCCCAACAGGTAAGAAAACTTCTTCTGTAAATATTTACTCAAGAACCTACAAATCACCTAGTCAGGCTGATTCTCGTGAAGTAGCCAACTACGGAAAAGATGATCCTTATACAGCCACTGAAAGTAACTACCAATATCCTTCTATGATTGCCAGCTCTGCTGTCGTTGGATTGATTGGTTTGGTGATTTCTTATGCGATTGCCGTGCCACTTGGTTCAGCTATGGCTCGCTTCAAGAACACTTGGATTGATAGCTTTTCAACAGGGGCTTTGACCTTCTTGATGGCTCTTCCAACAATTGCTTTGGTTTATATCGTTCGTTTGGCTGGATCTTCAATCGGCTTGCCAGATTCATTCCCTATCTTGGGTGCTGGAGATTGGCGTTCATATGTTTTACCAGCAGTTATCCTTGGTTTATTGGGTGCTCCTGGTACAGCTATTTGGATTCGTCGTTACATGATTGACTTGCAGTCGCAAGACTTTGTACGTTTTGCTCGTGCAAAAGGTTTGTCTGAAAAAGAAATTTCAAACAAACACATCTTTAAAAATGCCATGGTTCCTCTGGTTTCAGGAATTCCTGGTGCCGTTATCGGGGTTATCGGTGGTGCAACTCTTACTGAAACAGTCTTCGCCTTCCCAGGTATGGGTAAAATGTTGATTGACTCTGTAAAAGCATCTAATAACTCTATGGTCGTTGGTCTTGTCTTCATCTTTACATGTATTTCTATCTTCTCACTTCTTTTAGGAGATATTTGGATGACCATTATTGACCCACGTATTAAATTGACTGAGAAAGGAGGCAAATAATGTCTACAATCGATAAAGAAAAATTTCAGTTCGTAAAACGTGACGATTTTGCCTCTGAAGCCATTGATGCACCAGCCTATTCTTACTGGGGCTCAGTGTTTAGACAATTTATGAAGAAGAAATCAACTGTAGTCATGTTGGGAATCTTGGTAGCTATCATTTTGATGAGTTTCATCTACCCAATGTTTTCTAAGTTTGATTTCAATGATGTCAGCAAGGTAAATGATTTTAGTGCTCGTTATATCAAGCCAAATGCGGAGCATTGGTTCGGTACTGACAGTAACGGTAAATCGCTCTTTGACGGTGTCTGGTTCGGAGCTCGTAACTCTATCCTCATTTCTGTAATTGCGACAGTGATTAACTTAGTTATCGGTGTCTTTGTCGGTGGTATTTGGGGAATTTCAAAATCCGTTGACCGTGTCATGATGGAAGTTTACAACGTCATCTCAAACATCCCATCTCTCTTGATTGTTATTGTCTTGACTTACTCAATCGGAGCTGGATTCTGGAATCTGATCTTTGCCATGAGTGTGACAACATGGATCGGGATTGCCTTCATGATCCGTGTGCAAATCTTGCGTTATCGTGATTTGGAATACAACTTAGCATCACGTACTTTGGGAACACCAACCTTGAAGATTGTTGCCAAAAACATCATGCCACAATTGGTATCTGTTATTGTGACAACGATGACTCAGATGCTTCCAAGTTTTATCTCATACGAAGCCTTCTTGTCATTCTTTGGTCTTGGACTACCGATTACCGTACCAAGTTTGGGTCGTTTGATTTCGGATTATTCACAAAACGTAACAACCAATGCTTACTTGTTCTGGATTCCATTGACAACCCTTGTTTTGGTATCCTTGTCCCTTTTCGTAGTTGGTCAAAACTTAGCGGATGCTAGTGATCCACGTACACATAGATAGGAGTAGAAATGACAAAAGAAAAAAATGTAATTTTGACTGCTCGCGATATTGTCGTGGAATTTGACGTTCGTGACAAAGTATTGACAGCCATTCGCGGCGTTTCCCTTGAACTAGTTGAAGGTGAAGTATTGGCCTTGGTAGGTGAGTCAGGATCAGGTAAATCTGTTTTGACAAAGACCTTCACAGGTATGCTCGAAGAAAATGGTCGTATTGCTCAAGGTAGCATTGACTACCGTGGTCAAGATTTGACAGCCTTGTCTTCTCACAAGGATTGGGAACAAATTCGTGGTGCTAAGATTGCGACTATCTTCCAAGATCCAATGACTAGTTTGGACCCAATTAAAACAATTGGTAGTCAGATTACAGAAGTTATTGTAAAACACCAAGGAAAAACAGCCAAGGAAGCAAAAGAATTGGCCATTGACTACATGAATAAGGTTGGGATTCCAGATGCAGATAGACGTTTTGATGAATACCCATTCCAATATTCTGGAGGAATGCGTCAACGTATCGTTATTGCGATTGCCCTTGCCTGCCGACCTGATGTCTTAATCTGTGATGAGCCAACGACTGCCTTGGATGTAACTATTCAAGCACAGATTATTGATTTGCTCAAATCATTACAAAACGAGTACCATTTCACAACAATCTTTATCACCCACGACCTTGGTGTGGTAGCAAGTATTGCAGATAAGGTAGCGGTTATGTATGCAGGAGAAATCGTTGAGTATGGAACTGTTGAGGAAGTCTTCTATGACCCCCGCCATCCATATACATGGAGTCTCTTGTCTAGCTTGCCTCAGCTTGCTGATGATAAAGGGGATCTTTACTCAATCCCAGGAACACCTCCGTCACTTTATACTGATCTGAAAGGGGATGCCTTTGCCTTGCGTTCAGACTATGCAATGCAGATTGACTTCGAACAAAAAGCTCCTCAATTCTCAGTATCAGAGACACATTGGGCTAAAACTTGGCTTCTTCATGAGGATGCTCCAAAAGTAGAAAAACTAGCTGTGATTGCAAATCTCCATGATAAGATCCGTGAAAAAATGGGATTTGCCCATCTGGAAGACTAGGAGGAAGGAAATGTCTGAAAAATTAGTAGAAATCAAAGATTTAGAAATTTCCTTCGGTGAAGGAAGTAAGAAGTTTGTTGCGGTTAAAAATGCTAACTTCTTTATCAACAAGGGAGAAACTTTCTCGCTTGTAGGTGAGTCAGGTAGTGGGAAAACAACTATTGGTCGTGCGATAATCGGTCTAAATGATACAAGTAATGGTGATATTATTTTTGATGGTCAAAAGATTAATGGTAAGAAATCGCGTGAACAAGCTGCGGAATTGATTCGTCGAATCCAGATGATTTTCCAAGACCCTGCTGCAAGTTTGAATGAACGTGCGACTGTTGATTATATTATTTCTGAAGGTCTTTACAATCATCATCTGTTCAAAGATGAAGAAGAACGTAAAGAGAAAGTTCAAAATATTATTCGTGAAGTGGGGCTTCTTGCTGAGCACTTGACTCGTTACCCTCATGAATTCTCAGGTGGTCAACGTCAACGTATCGGTATCGCTCGTGCCTTGGTCATGCAACCAGACTTTGTTATTGCGGATGAGCCTATTTCAGCCTTGGACGTTTCTGTGCGTGCCCAAGTCTTGAACTTGCTCAAAAAGTTCCAAAAAGAACTTGGTTTGACCTATCTCTTTATCGCCCATGACTTGTCGGTCGTTCGCTTTATTTCAGATCGTATCGCAGTTATTTACAAGGGGGTTATTGTAGAGGTTGCAGAAACAGAAGAATTGTTTAACAATCCAATTCACCCATATACTCAAGCCTTGCTTTCAGCGGTACCAATTCCAGACCCAATCTTAGAACGTAAGAAGGTTTTGAAGGTTTACGACCCAAGTCAACACGACTATGAGACTGATAAACCATCCATGGTTGAAATCCGTCCAGGTCACTATGTTTGGGCTAACCAAGCCGAATTGGCGCGTTACCGACAAGGGTTAAATTAATAATGGTTTTATAATTTCCATGTCAACTTTTATGGAAATTATAAACCTTTTTTTGTTGGACTGATTTGAAAAAACTTTGAAAGTAGCTTGAAAGAATTTTCGAAAAATTTTAAAAAATTCTGAAATATTCTTGACAGCTAATGAAAAAGGTGGTAAGATAGGAAACATCAAAAAAGAAAGCAGAAAAAGAAATGAATAAGAGACAAGCTGTAACGATGAATCAAAACTTTTACTTTAGCTACTTTAGATAGTGTTTGTAGACATGTCGCCATGGATGCAAACAGTTCAAGCAATTTGTTTGTATCTATGTGGCTAAGATTTTTGATTGTGGTCCATATAGATGAATATCTAAATGGACTAGCAAAGTTATAACTTGTTAGATTATTTCAAGCATCCGTTTAGGTATTATCTAGGCGGTTTTTTGTTTTATACTCTTCGAAAATCTCTTCAAACCACGTCAACGTCGCCTTGCCGTACTCAAGTACAGCCTGCGGCTAGTTTCCTAGTTTGCTCTTTGATTTTCATTGAGTATTATCTTTTCTGAGAAGGAGTTTCATTATGAAAGTTGTTCGAAAATTACTAGCCCCTCTCTTGGTAGTGGGAATCCTCTTGACTTCTCTGATTAGTCTGCATCAGTTGAAGGCAGATAAGAAAAAAGATGTGTTTCGTATCGGTATTTCGCAATTTATTACTCATCAATCTTTGGACGCTACTAGAGAAGGGTTTGTGGATGAGCTGGCCAAGCAAGGCTATGTTGAGGGGAAAAATATTGAGATTGATTTGCAAAATGCACAGGGAGAACAAAGAAATCTAAAAACCATTTCCCAGCAACTAGCAGAATCTAGTGATGTCGTTCTAGCCATCGCAACGCCTTCTGCTCAGAGCTTGGCTAATACAACACAAACAACACCTGTTATCTTTTCAGCTGTAACAGACCCTGTCAGTGCCAAGTTGGTTGAGTCAAGAGAATACCCTGGGGGCAATGTAACTGGGACAAGTGACCAGTCATCAGATGCCATTTCAACCCAGATCAATTTGATAAAGAAAGTCCTACCAAAGGCTAAAACAATTGGAATTCTCTATACTCAGAGCGAGCCAAACTCAGTTGTACAAAAGGATGAAGCTAAGCGCCTTCTGGAAGAAAAAGGCTTTACCGTTGTTGAAAAAACAATCTTGGACAGTAACAATGTCAAGGCTGCGGCAGAGAGCTTGATGACAGAGGTGGATATGGTTTTTGTACCAACGGATAATATCATTTCGTCAACCATGGAAACAGTTAAGCAGGTTTCTATTAAACACAAGGTTCCGGTATTTGGTGGTTCAACAGAAATGGTTGCGGTTGGTGGCTTGTATAACTACGGTACCAATTATGAAGAATTGGGACGTCAAACAGCTCGCATGCTGGTTCGTGTTTTAAAAGGTGAGAAGCCAGAAAATATAGCAGTTGAGTTGCCTGAAAAACTGGAATTGCATACTAATCAAGAAATGGCAGCTGCACTAGGAATTGATATTAGTAAGTTAGAAGGCAAGGAATAGGAGGTTTAAGATGAGTTTTGTATTATCTAGTTTATCAGAAGGTTTGTTGTGGTCGATTATGGCGATTGGGGTCTACTTGACTTTCCGTATTTTGGATATTGCGGATATGACTGCTGAGGGAGCCTTTCCTCTGGGGGCGGCTGTCGTTGTATCACAGATACAGGCAGGGACAAATCCTTGGATTGCGATCTTACTGGCTTTGCTGGCAGGTATGGTAGCAGGTTTGGTATCAGGAATGCTCCACACCAAGATGAAAATCCCAGCTCTCTTGACAGGGATTGTGACCTTGACAGGACTTTATTCCATCAATATTAAAATCATGGGAAGTGTGCCCAATCTTTCCTTGGGAGATTCTTCAACTGTCTTTAAACAGTTGGCGAGCTTGGGACTGACAAATGAAGGAGCTGTTTTCTCACTTAGTTTGGCCTGTCTCTTACTTGTTTGTTTGGTCTTGACCCTTTTGATGAAAACAGAGATTGGCTTGGTTTTGCGTTCGACTGGTGACAATATTCTGATGAGTGAAGCAAATGGGGTCAATGTAGACACCATGAAGATTGTTGGTTACATGATTTCAAACGGTTTGATTGCCCTATGTGGTTCCTTGTTTGCACAAAATGATGGATTTTCAGATGTAACTTCTGGGACAGGAACCATCGTTGTTGGTTTGAGTGCAGTCATTATTGCGGAAGTCTTGATACACGACTTGACCATTGGAGGTCGCTTGTTATCCATCGGAATCGGAGCAATTGTTTACCGTTTGATTATTTTAAATATCTATGAAATTCCAAATCTAGATCAAAATCTAGTTCGTCTCTTTAATGCAATCTTGCTCGCCTTAGTTTTATTTGCGCCAGAATTGCAAAAGAGATTAAAGATTCGTGGTCTGAAATTGAGAAATGAATAGGAGGAGAAAGTTATGGCAAGTTTATTAACACTTGAAAATATCCACAAGACATTTGAAGCAGGGACGGTCAATGAGAACCATGTCCTCAAAGGATTAGATTTAGAGGTTGAAGAGGGAGATTTTATCTCTGTGATTGGTGGAAATGGGGCAGGGAAATCCACTTTGATGAATATCTTGGCTGGCAATCTATCGGTGGATGAAGGGAATCTTCTACTGGCAGGCAAATCCATTAAAAATCTGAGTGTAAGAAAGAGAGCCAAGGATATCGCTCGTGTTTTTCAAGATCCTAAGATGGGGACAGCTTCTCGTTTGACGATTGAGGAGAATATGGCTATTGCCTTGAGACGCGGGCAGAAGAGAGGGCTTGGCTGGGGTGTGAAGGAGAAGGACAGAATCCAGTTCCAAGAGTCCTTGAAGGAGTTGAATATTGGTCTTGAAAACCGCTTGAAAGTGGATACTCAATATCTCTCAGGAGGACAAAGACAGGCCTTGACCCTAGTCATGGCAGCTCTGGTGAAACCCAAACTTTTGCTTTTGGATGAACATACTGCGGCACTTGACCCGAAAACTAGTCAAATGGTGATGGACTTGACGCAAAAGATTGTGGAAGACCACCAGTTGACTACTTTGATGATTACCCACGATATGAACCATGCTATTGAGTACGGAAATCGTCTCATTATGCTCTATCAAGGCAAGATAGTGGTAGATGTCAAGGGAGAGGAGAAAAAGCATCTGACAGTTGAAGACCTCATGCATCTCTTTCAGAAAAATAGTGGCCAAAGTCTAGTTAGTGATGAATTGGTTTTGGGATAAAGAAAAAGGCTGAGATCCAGTGTCTCAGTCTTTTTATAATATGGCTTACATAGCCATTGTTAACTAGATACTTGTCGATTGCTGTATGACATTAGTATTGATTTAAATTGATACAAGGTAGAAGAAATTGGGAAGAGTCTGTTTGTTTCTGTCTAGGAGTTCTTATTATCGTTAAAACCAGCCCTCAAGACAAAAGGACTGGTTTGTAGTTAAGAATATTATCTTAAAAGATATCAGTTAAATGTTAGATAAAATTCTACATACTAAACTTGTGTTGCTCTAGGATGAGATAGCTCTCTAATTCATTCTTATAAGTTTGTAGTTTTAATCCTTCTTATTTTTTAATAAGAAAATGGATGTTAAGACTACACTCAGTCCTGCTAAGAAGAGGAGTGGATTTGAGGATTCACCAGTTTCTGGAAGTTGTTCTTTGCGATGAGTATTTTCCAGCTGGGAAGGACTATTGGTAGTTGAAGCCTGCTCAAAGTTTAGTGAGGTTGTTGCAACTGTTTTGTTTATTGAGGTTTCCGGAGTATTGACATTTTGATAGACTACCGCATATGTACTAAAGAGACTAGTAGTAAATTCTGCCATACCATCACGAATAGTGAAAGAAAGTGATTTCAATTCTTTTGTCGGAGTTAGGTAATAAATATTTTCTACATCAGCTGTAATTGGTAATCTAACTAAAACAGCTCCCTGTGGTTGTATATTATGGTTGTTTGAATTTTTAAATTGAATATCATAAGCATCATATATCTTACCAAAGAGTTCTTGAGCCAACACGTGTTTACTAGAGAGATGAGAAATTCCTTCTAAGTCAGTTACTCTACCAATAATCTCAACACCAGTCTTTTCATCCTTCAAGACACGAAGTTTATACTCAGAAATACTGCTAGTAGATGTTTTTTCTTGCCTAGCTCCTTTACCAGGTTCACTATAATTAGGACTGTCTATGGTAGGAGCTTTCTGTTCTCTTCCTGTCTCTATAAGTTTGGTATATTCAGGTCTTTCCACAGAAGGCGCTTCCTGCTCACCAGCAGTTCCGATAGGACCAGTGTATTCAGGAATTACGACGGAAGGCGCTTCTTGATCCCCTACTGTTCCGACAAGGCCAGTGTATTCAGGAATTACAATAGAAGGCGCTTCTTGTTCTCCCGCAGTTCCGACAGGACCAGTGTATTCAGGTCTTTCCACAGTAGGAGCTTCTTGTTCTCCCGTAGTTCCGATAGGCTCAGCGTACTCAGGAATGGTTACAACTGGAGCAGGCTCATCTCCTTTGCTTGTAAGGATTTTTTCTTCAACTGGAGCAGTTTCGTCCTTAGGAAAGACAGCTACAACAGGACTAGTCGTTGTTGTACCTTGGATGGCATAGGCTTCTATCGGATTGCCAGCTTTACGGTCCGTAGTTTCAGGAATATCTAGCTGTATCTTGTTGTCCTTAATGGTTAATACTGTTTGTTCGCCTGATGTGACAAGATGGTCCTCATCGACTTTTCTGAGTAGAAGAGGATCTTTGATGCCAGGGAAGGTCACAGTGACTGCATCCCAATTGCCAGTTGGTAGGGTTAAGGTAACAGTCTTATCTTTGGACTTAATAGGGTCAAGGCTTGGATTATCAAGCGATACAGATGGAGCTTTTAAGATATCAAAAGAATCAAGAGAAATTTTCTTTCGTCCTTGTGGAGAATTTGGATCCACTTTCAAAGTAAGAACGTGATCACCATCTGCTAGATTGGTAAATTTGCCAATTAATGCACCTTTTTCAGTTGCTCCTGAAGTGTAGAAGTCAAGGGCTGGCATCTCTTTGCCATCAAGTGTGATAAGCGCCTTGCCAAGGGCAGATGTTTTCAGTCCATAGATTCGGATACCTGTTCCAGAGAATGGAATGGTTGCAGTGGCTTCAGAAGCGAGGCTATCATTAGCGTTGATGTCAGCGTATTTTTCTGTAGAAGCATAGAGTTCTGCATCGTTCCAATCCTTAAACATGGAACCATACTGGATACGAGGGTCACGATCGTCAATCTTATCAACAGCTTCTCCTTGGCCTGGGAAGACTTTGAAGTAGTCTAAGGAAATTTTTGATCGTTCACTTCCTCGTCCCTTATGTTCTCGCTTAACAGTGATGGTCATGAGGTGAGAACCTGAAGATAGATTTGTGTAACGTCCTATTAATACACCCTTTTCAGTTGCTCCTGCTGTATAGAAGTCAAGTTCTCCAACAGACTTGCCATCAATTTTAACATCGGCAAGTCCCAATTGAGATGACTTGAGACCATATATTTCAATACCAGGGCCATTGAATGGGATGGTTGCAGTCGCATCCTTATCGGAGTAATTTCCATTTGAGATATCGGCGTATTTCTCTGTTCCACCAAATAGTTCTGTGTCAGACCAATTTCCAAAGGCAGAGCCGTACTGGATGCGTTTGTCACGGTCATCCATCAACTCACTGAAGGCATCGATAGAAGCAGGATCTGAAACTGGTGTTGTACGATCCCCTAGCATAGCCTTAACAGTATAGGTATAGGCATGGCTAGAATCAATCGAGCGATCGATGAAGTGAGTTTGGTTGGTGATAAACTCACGAACGCTAGGAGTTTGACTGTTTTCATCCTTGCTTTCTCGTCGGATGACATAATGACTTGCTCCCTCAACTGTGTTAAAGTCGAGTTCAGCTGTGACGGAATCTTTTCGAAGGGCTGATAAGCGAGTCACTCGTCCAGGGAAGTTTTCAAAGGTAATGACATCACCTTTTTGAGTCGCAAGTTGGATACGGTTATCTTTGAGGCGACTAGCTTGAACTTCCTTGCCATTAATCTTGATAATACTAGATTCGATATTTGGATAGTCTACGACTAAGTCTCCACCAACATTAGAAAGGAAAGATAGCGTTTCAAGATTTTTCTCTTTCCATTTCATGCTGACTTCAAAGTTACCACGAGCGACTAAACCTGAGACTTGCCCGTCTTTCCATGCATCTGGAAGGGCTGGTAATGGGGCAATGTAGCCTGTGTGAGACTGAAGGAGCATTTCTGCCATACCGCTGGTTGCACCAAAGTTTCCATCAATTTGGAAAGGCGCGTGCGTATCCCAGAGGTTTTCTAGGGTTGAGGATCTGAGCTGTTCTGCCAACAAACGGTGGGCACGATTTCCATCTAAGAGACGGGCCCAGAGGTTGATTTTATTGGCCTTAGACCAACCAGTTCCACCATCTCCACGGTGGTTTAGGGTTGCGCGTGCAGCTTCTAGATATTCATGCTGATCCTTGCTAAATAGAGTACCTGGGAAGAGACCAACTAGATGGGAAACGTGGCGGTGGTGGTTTTCAATGCCTTCGTTGGTGAATTGTGGGCTGTCTTCTTCGTACCATTCCTTGATACGGCCGTCTTGGTTGATATGAAGTGGTTTGAGCTTATCAAATTTAGCCTTCACTTCTGTCACCAAATCTTGGTCGACCTTCAGATGATTGGCTGCTTCCATATAGTCGTGGAATAGCTGCCAAACTAGAGATTGGTCAAAGGTATTCCCAATCGTGATGGTTCCATGCTCTGGTGAGTAGGATGGAGAAGATACCCAACGGTCACTTGCTTGGTCATAATGCAGGAAGGAATTCCAGAACTTGGCTGTTTCCTTGAGCATTGGATAAATCTTTTCTTTGAGATAAGTTTCATCCTTGGTGAATTTGTAGTAGTCATAGACATTCTGCATCATCCAAGCATTGGCAGCAGGAGACCAACCCCAATAGTAGTTCCAACCAGGAGTAGTCCAGCCAAATGGTGTCGCCTGAGTATGAACCAACCAACCGTTTTCTTGACCTTCTTTGGATTCGATACCTGCGTATTCTTTAGCAGCGATACGACCATAATAGCGCATGTCATCGATATAATTGATCATTGGCTTAGCCGTTTCTGCGAGATTACTCATGTAAGCAGGCCAATAGTTCATCTGTAGGTTGACATTGAGGTGGTAGTCTGAGTTCCAAGGTGGATTGTCTACAGCATTCCAAACTCCTTGTAGGTTGGCAGGAAGGGCATCTGCGCGATCACGAGATGAACTAATCAATAAATAACGTCCGTATTGGAAGAAGAGTTCTTCCAGTTTTTGCCCTTTGGTAGGCGTGTAAGTTCGAAGTGCCTCTTTTGTAGTCAGATTAGAGTTATTTCCGCCTAGATTTAATTTAACGCGGTTGAAGAGGCTTTGATAGTCTTTGATATGGTCTTGCTTTAATACTTTGTAGTCCTTTGCTTTAGCAACCTCTACGATATTTTTAACAGTTTTTTCTACATCAATATCCTTTCGGTAATTGGTTTTTGGATTTTGAGCAAAGTTGGTTTTGGCACTGAGATACAAGGTGGCGTAATTTGCCCCTGTGACCGTTAAACTATCATCATGGACAGTAACTTTTCCGTCCGTTTTAATTCCTAGATAGGATGCAAACCGGAGCCCGTTATCTTTGACTGTGCCTTTTAGTAGGATACCATTTGGGTCTGTCGTAACATGGCCACTCTTGTAGTTAGAATATTCCGCTGAGTAGTCTCCGTTAGCAATCAAATCTTCTGTTAAGCTATTCCAAACTGTAAAATCAAGTTTTTTCTCCCCTTTTTGAGTCAAGTGGGTAACTGTAACATCATCAGGGTAGCTGGAGAAGGTTTCACGTTTGAAGGTTGTTCCATCTTGGGTGTAAGAAGTTGTTGTAGTGGCTTCTGAGATATCCAAGCCACGGTGATAATCTGTTACTGTATCCAGCCCCTTTTTCTGGTTATTGAAAACCATGGATACATCACCAAAGGCTAAATAACGTCCATATTGGGAATTGTTTGGACCAACCAAATTTCTCTCTGCTAGTTGTTTGGCTTTTTGACGGTCACCGTCTTCTAAGGCCTTACGGATTTCAGCTAAGACTTTGTAGCGGTCCTTGTAGTTTCCCCCGTTGTAGTCTTGACTATCTGGCTGTGGGCCTCCAGACCAAAGTGTTTTTTCGTTGTACTGGATTCTTTCTTCACCGATGAGTCCGAAAACCTTGGCACCCATTTCCCCATTTCCGACTGGGAGGGCTTGTTTTTCCCAACCGTCATAGGAAGGAGCAGTTGGTTGGTTGTAATGTAGTTCGTAATGTTCTTGTTTGTTCACAGGAAGTTCTGGTTTCTCGCTCTCCTTATTTTCAGCAGGGGCGGTAGCTGTCGTTGTATCCGACTGACTACTTGTTTGAGGTAATTCTGGTTCTGCGATGGTTTGCTTCTCAGATGATTCAGCTATAGGCTGAGTCTCTGTGTTAGAAGCAAGAACTTCCTCAACTTTCGTATCCGGTTTAGCAGAGGTTTCAGTAATTGTTGCCTCACTTTCCGGAATCTCGACACCATCAGCAGCCACATCCTGTGCTGCTAAAAAAACAGCTCCTAGTAAAACAGAGGCAGCTCCGACACTTAGTTTTCGGATGCTATACTTGCAGGATTTTTCCCAATATCTCTTATCCACAAAATTCTCCTTTCTCATGTTTGTAAGCGCATACATTTTCTTTTAAAAAAATAAGTCTTTCAGAAATTTGTGCAATGTAATTTGAATAATTTTAATATAACAAATAAATAGAACTATTGCAAGGGCTTTCAAGAAAAATGGACTTATTTTACTAAGTATGAAGTATTTGCTAATTACTTAGGAAATCACAGTAGATGTAAGCGTAAAACAAACTAGTCAGGGTGCCTAGTTTGTGGTATAATGAAAGAGACTCAAAAAGAAACAGGAGAAAAATGATGGATTTACTATTAGCAATTGTATTGATTGTGCTAGCTTTTCTAGGAGGAGCTCTTGGAGGAATGTACTTGGTTCGTAAGCAAATCGAAAAAGAATTTGCCGACAACCCACGTTTGAATGCTGAAGCAGTTCGTACTCTTTTGAGTGCAAATGGTCAAAAACCAAGCGAAGCTAAGGTACAACAAGTTTACCACCAAATCATCCGCCAACAAAAAGCAGCCCTTGCTAACAATAAAAAGAAAAAATAAATAAGGAAAAGTCTGGGATGAAAATTCCAGACTTCTCACTATGTTGGCTATGGTTTAGGGATGAGACTTTTTCCTTGCATTCTATTGATATTTGATTATGATTAAGAGAGATAGTTGTTGATTAGGCTGTCATTCAGTTCTTAAAGATAAATAATCATAATGAACTATCAATCAGAAAAAAGACTAGAAAGAAGACTGTATGGATAATCGACCAATTGGTTTTTTGGATTCGGGTGTCGGGGGCTTGACCGTTGTGCGCGAGCTCATGCGCCAGCTTCCCCATGAAGAAATCGTCTATATTGGAGATTCTGCACGGGCGCCTTACGGGCCCCGTCCTGCTGAGCAAATTCGTGAATATACTTGGCAGTTGGTCAACTTTCTCTTGACCAAGGATGTCAAGATGATTGTCATTGCTTGTAACACTGCGACTGCGGTCGTCTGGGAAGAAATCAAGGCTCAACTAGATATTCCCGTCCTAGGTGTGATTTTGCCAGGAGCTTCAGCAGCCATCAAGTCCAGCCAAGGTGGGAAAATCGGAGTGATTGGAACCCCCATGACGGTCCAATCTGACATCTATCGTCAGAAAATTCATGATCTGGATCCGGACTTACAGGTGGAGAGTTTGGCCTGTCCCAAGTTTGCTCCCTTGGTGGAGTCTGGGGCCCTGTCAACCAGTGTCACCAAGAAAGTAGTCTATGAAACCCTGCGTCCCTTGGTCGGCAAGGTGGATAGCCTGATTTTGGGTTGTACCCATTATCCGCTTCTCAGACCTATTATTCAAAATGTTATGGGGCCCAAGGTTCAACTTATCGATAGTGGGGCAGAGTGCGTACGGGACATTTCAGTCTTACTCAATTATTTTGAAATCAATCGTGGTCGTGATGCCGGACCACTCCATCACCGTTTTTACACAACAGCCAGCAGCCAAAGTTTTGCACAAATTGGTGAAGAATGGCTGGAAAAAGAGATTTATGTGGAGCATGTAGAATTATGACAAATAAAATTTATGAATATAAAGATGACCAGGACTGGTATGTCGGCTCATATAGTATTTTTGGTGGTGTCCGGACATTGACTGATGAAGACTTGGATTTTCCTCTATTTGAGTTTGCCCAAAGATTTCGAGATGAGGAACAAGGTTTTCCTATTTCTGTGATTGTTTTACGCTATGGTTCTCTCTACCGTTTATTGTCTTTTGTGGTAGATATCCTCAACCAAGAAATGGGGCGAAATCTGGAAGTCATCCAACGTCAGGGAGCTTTTCTCTTGATTGAAAATGGGCAACTCCTGCATGTAGCATTGCCTAAAGAAGGGGTCAATGTTCATGATTTCTTTGAAACAAGCAAGGTCAGAGAAACCTTATTGATTGCGACTCGAAACGAAGGCAAGACCAAAGAGTTCCGAGCTATCTTTGACAAGCTAGGCTACGATGTGGAAAATCTCAATGACTACCCTGACCTGCCTGAAGTAGCAGAAACAGGCATGACCTTTGAAGAAAATGCCCGCCTCAAGGCAGAAACCATTTCTCAATTAACGGGCAAGATGGTTCTGGCAGATGATTCTGGACTCAAGGTCGATGTCCTTGGTGGATTGCCAGGTGTCTGGTCAGCTCGTTTCGCAGGTGTGGGAGCAACTGACCGTGAAAACAATGCTAAACTCTTGCACGAATTGGCCATGGTCTTTGAACTCAAGGACCGCTCAGCTCAATTCCACACAACCTTAGTCGTAGCCAGCCCAAACAAGGAAAGTTTGGTTGTTGAAGCAGACTGGCCTGGCTACATTAACTTTGAACCTAAGGGTGAAAATGGCTTTGGCTATGATCCTCTATTCCTCGTGGGAGAGACAGGCAAATCCTCAGCTGAATTAACCCTTGAAGAAAAAAATAGTCAATCTCACCGCGCCTTAGCCGTTAAGAAACTTTTGGAGGTATTTCCATCATGGCAAAGCAAACCATCATTGTAATGAGCGATTCTCATGGCGATAGCTTGATTGTGGAAGAAATCCGTGATCGCTATGTAGGCAAAGTTGACGCCGTTTTTCATAATGGCGATTCTGAACTGCGTCCTGATTCTCCCCTTTGGGAGGGGATCCGCGTTGTTAAAGGGAATATGGATTTCTACGCCGGCTACCCAGAACGTTTGGCGACTGAGCTTGGTTCGACCAAGATTATCCAAACCCATGGTCACCTGTTTGACATTAATTTCAACTTTCAAAAGTTGGACTACTGGGCTCAGGAGGAAGAGGCCGATATCTGTCTCTACGGTCACTTGCATGTGCCAAGTGCTTGGATGGAAGGCAAGACCCTCTTTCTAAATCCAGGCTCTATCAGTCAACCACGTGGGACCATCAGAGAATGTCTCTATGCTCGTGTGGAGATTGATGACAGTTATTTTAAAGTGGACTTTTTGACACGAGATCATGAGGTGTATCCGGGCTTATCCAAGGAGTTTAGCCGATGATTGCCAAGGAGTTTGAGACTTTCTTGTTGGGGCAGGAGGAAACTTTTTTGACTCCTGCTGAAAATCTAGCCGTGTTGATTGATACCCACAATGCGGATCATGCGACCCTCTTGCTCAGTCAGATGACTTATACCCGTGTTCCTGTTGTAACAGATGAAAAACAGTTTGTTGGGACGATTGGGCTCAGAGATATTATGGCTTATCAGATGGAGCATGATCTGAGTCAAGAAATCATGGCGGATACGGACATTGTTCATATGACCAAAACGGACGTAGCGATTGTTTCGCCTGATTTCACCATCACGGAGGTCTTGCACAAGTTGGTAGATGAGTCCTTCTTGCCGGTTGTGGATGCGTCTGGTATTTTCCAAGGAATTATCACGCGCAGGTCCATCCTCAAGGCAGTCAATGCCCTCTTGCATGACTTTAGTAAGGAATATGAGATTCGATGCAAATGAGAGATAGGATTTCAGCCTTTTTAGAGGAAAAGCAGGGCTTGTCTGTCAACTCAAAGCAGTCCTATAAGTATGATCTGGAGCAACTTTTAGATATTGTGGGCAAGCAGATTTCTGAGACCAGTCTCAAGATTTACCAAGCCCAGCTAGCCAATCTAAAAATTAGCGCCCAGAAGCGAAAGATTTCGGCCTGTAACCAATTTCTCTACTTTCTCTATCAAAAAGGAGAAGTGGACAGCTTTTACCGTCTGGAATTAGCCAAACAAGCTGAAAAGAAGACCGAGAAGCCAGAACTGTTAGACCTAGACTCTTTTTGGCAGGAAAGCGACTATCCAGAGGGCCGCTTACTGGCTCTTCTTATCTTGGAAATGGGGCTCTTGCCGAGTGAGATTTTGGCTCTCAAGGTTGAGGATATTAATCTGGATTTTCAGGTGTTGCGAATCAAGAAGGTTTCCCAACAGAGGATTGTCACTATTCCCACGACCTTGCTTTCAGAATTGGAACCCTTGATGGGCCAGACCTATCTTTTTGAAAGGGCAGGGAAAGCCTATTCTCGTCAGTGGGCCTTTCGTCAGTTAGAAGCTTTTGTCAAGGAGAAAGGTTTCTCAACCTTATCCGCTCAAGCCTTGCGGGAACAGTTCATTCTCAGACAAATAGAAAACAAGGTCGATTTGTACGAAATTGCAAAAAAATTAGGATTAAAAACAGTCCTGACCTTAGAAAAATATAGATAATGGATATTAAATTAAAAGATTTTGAAGGGCCCCTGGACTTGCTCTTGCACCTGGTTTCTAAGTACCAGATGGATATCTACGATGTGCCTATTACGGAAGTTATCGAACAGTATTTAGCCTATGTCTCAACCCTTCAGGCCATGCGTCTGGAAGTGACGGGGGAGTACATGGTTATGGCCAGTCAGCTCATGCTGATCAAGAGCCGCAAGCTCTTGCCAAAGGTAGCGGAAGTGACAGATTTGGAAGATGACCTGGAGCAGGATCTTCTCTCTCAAATCGAAGAATATCGCAAGTTCAAGCTCTTGGGTGAGCACTTGGAAGCCAAGCACCAAGAACGGGCCCAGTATTATTCCAAAGCGCCGACAGAGTTGATTTACGAAGATGCGGAGCTTGTGCATGACAAGACGACCATTGACCTCTTTTTAGCTTTTTCAAATATCCTAGCCAAGAAAAAAGAGGAGTTTGCACAGAATCATACGACTATCTTGCGGGATGAGTATAAGATTGAGGACATGATGCTTATCGTGAAAGAGTCCTTGACTGGACGAGATCAATTGTGTTTGCAGGATTTGTTCAAGGAAGCCCAGAATGTCCAAGAGGTCATTACCCTCTTTTTGGCAACCCTAGAGTTAATCAAAACCCAGGAGCTGATCCTCGTGCAAGAGGAGAGTTTCGGAGATATCTATCTCATGGAAAAGAAGGAAGAAAGTCAAGTGGCCCAAAGCTAGACTTGATAGAGAGAAAAGATGAGTACTTTAGCAAAAATAGAAGCGCTCTTGTTTGTAGCGGGTGAAGATGGGGTTAGAGTCCGCCAGTTAGCTGAACTCCTCTCTCTGCCACCGACAGGCATCCAACAGAGTTTAGAAAAATTAGCCCAGAAGTATGAAAAGGCCCCAGATTCCGGTTTGGCTCTGATTGAGACAGGTGGTGCTTATAGATTGGTGACCAAGCCTCAATTTGCAGAGATTTTGAAGGAATACTCTAAGGCGCCCATCAACCAGAGTTTGTCTCGGGCTGCCCTTGAGACCTTGTCCATCATTGCCTACAAACAGCCGATTACGCGGATAGAAATTGATGCCATCCGTGGGGTTAACTCGAGTGGTGCTTTGGCAAAGTTGCAGGCTTTTGACCTAATCAAAGAAGACGGGAAAAAAGAAGTGTTGGGGCGCCCCAACCTCTATGTGACTACGGATTATTTCCTAGATTACATGGGAATTAACCATTTGGAAGAATTACCAGTGATTGATGAGCTTGAGATTCAAGCCCAAGAAAGCCAATTATTTGGTGAAAGGATAGAAGAAGATGAGAATCAATAAGTATATTGCCCACGCAGGTGTGGCCAGTAGGAGAAAAGCAGAAGAGCTGATCAAGCAAGGTTTGGTGACGGTTAACGGCCAAGTGGTACGTGAACTAGCAACAACCATCAAGTCAGGCGACAAGGTCGAAGTGGAAGGTCAACCTATCTACAACGAAGAAAAGGTTTATTATCTGCTTAACAAACCACGAGGTGTGATTTCCAGTGTGGCAGATGACAAGGGCCGCAAGACTGTTGTCGACCTCTTGCCCAACGTGAAAGAGCGCATCTACCCTGTAGGTCGTTTGGACTGGGATACATCAGGTGTCTTGATTTTGACCAATGATGGGGATTTTACGGATGAAATGATTCACCCTCGTAATGAGATTGACAAGGTTTATGTCGCGCGTGTTAAAGGTGTTGCCAATAAGGATAATCTCCGCCCCTTGACCCGTGGACTTGAGATTGATGGCAAGAAAACCAAGCCAGCTGTTTATGAAATTCTCAAAGTGGATCCAGTCAAAAATCGTTCTGTGGTACAATTGACCATCCACGAGGGGCGTAACCATCAGGTTAAAAAGATGTTTGAAGCTGTTGGTCTACAAGTGGATAAGCTGTCTCGGACACGTTTTGGACACCTAGACTTGACAGGTCTCCGTCCAGGTGAATCCCGTCGTCTTAACAAAAAAGAAATCAGCCAACTACACACCATGGCTGTAACCAAGAAATAATGAAACGAATTTTAATAGCGCCTGTGCGCTTTTATCAACGGTTTATCTCACCAGCCTTTCCACCCTCTTGTCGCTTTGAGCCGACTTGTTCCAACTATATGATTCAGGCTATTGAAAAACATGGCTTCAAGGGTGTTTTGATGGGCTTGGCTCGGATTTTACGTTGCCATCCCTGGTCGAAAACGGGTAAGGACCCCGTCCCAGACCACTTTACTTTGAAAAGAAATTCAAAGTAAGATTGTATTCTAATGTATAAAACACAGATAGATGATACTTGGTATTTACTAAGTGACATCTATCTGTGTTTTTATTTATTATTGATGTTTCTGTTATCCTATTCCAAAATGTTTTTGCCTTCTTTAACCCGCCAACGATAATCTGATAAAATAATATCTTCGAGGGAGTAGCTGGCCTGCCAGTCAAGATATTGTTTAGCTTTTGATGCATCTGCTAGGACGCTAGCTGGGTCACCAGCACGACGAGCAACAATCTCGTGTGGGATTATTTGATCCAGTAGTTCTTCAGCAGTTTTAAAGATTTCTTTGACGGTATAGCCTTTTTCAGTTCCTAAGTTAAATATTTGAGAAGAACTGTCTTCTTGAAATAGGTAGTTCATTCCTTTAACATGAGCCTGTGCAAGGTCCAAGACATGAATGTAATCCCGAATACATGAACCATCACGTGTATCGTAGTCATCTCCAAATATTTTTAGGCTATCATTTTGTCCCAATGCGGTCTTGTTGATGTTGGGGATGATGTGGGTTGGATTTTTCACACGCAGACCGTTTGAAGCATCCATTTCAGCCCCAGCTACATTAAAGTAACGGAAAATAACATATTTCCAGTCGTAGCGATTGGCCATCCAGTAAATCATTCGTTCACCCATCAGTTTTGTCTCTGCATAGGGATTGACAGGATCGAGCAGGGTATCTTCAGTGGCTGGCTTGTCAATACAGTTATTACCATAGAGGGAAGCAGTCGAAGAGAACATGATTTTTTGAATGCCAACTTCAGATAAAACTTTGAGAACTTGGTTCATACCAGCAACATTGGCAGTGAAGTATTTACTTGGATTTTCAATACTTTCGCTCACAACAATCTCACCTGCACAATGGAGAACAGCGTCAATCTTGTTTTCTTCCAAGTAGGTTTTTAAGGCACTAGCATCATAAACGTCCAGTTGTTTAAAGCTAGCACGACTATCTACAGCTGAACGATTTCCTGTAGAGAGATTATCTAGAACATGCACCTGGTAGCCAGCATTTAAAAGAGCTTTAACGGTATGGGAGCCAATGTAGCCAGCTCCACCTGTAACAAGAATTGTTTTGGTCATGATTTTTTCCTTTTCCTATTTTTGTACTATTTTAAAGAAAGAAGAAGGTAAAGTCAATTATTTTCTGCAGATTTCATGAAAAAACTGAACAAATATAGCATTGAATTGTTTTTTGTTTGGGGAATTAATGATTTGGTTAATCTTGGAATAGTTCTTAGATTTCACCTCACATGTAAGAGGATACGATCTTTTTCTAAGGTACCGCAAGAATACGATACTAATTTAGAAATCCACCTTTCCGCTATCCTTCTCCTATAAAAAGTGGTAAAATGGATGAAAGAAAGAAGGAACTGAAATGACAACATTATTTTCAAAAATCAAAGAAGTAACAGAACTTGCTGCGATCTCAGGTCATGAAGCACCTGTCCGTGCTTATCTTCGTGAAAAGTTGACACCGCACGTGGATGAAGTGGTGACAGATGGCTTGGGTGGTATTTTCGGAATTAAACATTCAGAAGCTGCGGATGCGCCGCGCGTCTTGGTCGCTTCTCACATGGATGAAGTTGGTTTTATGGTCAGCGATATTAAGCCAGATGGTACCTTCCGTGTGGTTGAAATTGGTGGTTGGAACCCCATGGTAGTCAGCAGCCAACGTTTCAAACTCTTTACTCGTGACGGTCGTGAAATTCCAGTAATCTCAGGATCAGTACCTCCACATTTGACTCGTGGTAAGGGTGGATCAACCATGCCTGCTATTGCAGATATCGTCTTTGATGGCGGTTTTGCGGATAAGGCTGAGGCAGAAAGTTTTGGCATCCGTCCTGGCGATACCATTGTACCAGATAGTTCTGCAATCTTGACAACCAATGAAAAAAATATCATCTCAAAAGCTTGGGACAACCGCTACGGTGTTCTTATGGTTAGCGAGCTAGCAGAAGCTCTGTCAGGTCAAAAACTCGGAAATGAACTCTATCTGGGTTCTAATGTCCAAGAAGAAGTTGGTCTTCGTGGTGCTCATACTTCCACAACTAAGTTTGACCCAGAAGTTTTCCTAGCAGTTGACTGCTCACCTGCTGGTGATGTTTATGGCGGTCAAGGCAAGATTGGGGATGGAACCTTGATTCGTTTCTATGATCCAGGACACTTGCTTCTCCCAGGAATGAAGGATTTCCTTTTGACAACGGCTGAGGAAGCTGGTATCAAGTACCAATACTACTGTGGTAAAGGCGGAACAGACGCTGGCGCAGCTCATTTGAAAAATGGTGGTGTCCCATCTACAACAATCGGTGTCTGCGCTCGTTATATCCACTCTCACCAAACCCTCTACGCTATGGATGACTTCCTAGAAGCTCAAGCTTTCTTACAAGCTTTGGTGAAGAAATTGGATCGTTCAACAGTTGATTTGATTAAGAATTATTAAACCATAAGGGAGGTGGTTGGGATGGTAGAACCAAACCTAGAAAGCCTTATAAAAGATCTTTACAATCATGCTCGACATGATTTGAGTGAAGATTTAGTTGCTGCTCTCCTAGAGACTGCTAAAAAACTGCCTGCTACAAATGAGCAATTGCTGGCAGTCCGTCTCTCAGGACTGGTCAATCATGAATTGCTCCTAAATCCCAAACATCCAGCACCTGAGTTGCTCAACTTAGCTCGCTTTATTAAGAGAGAAGAAGCCAAGTACAGAGGAACTGCGGCTTCTGCAATTATGTATGGGGAGCTCTTTAAAATGCTTTGATTCCATTGTGAATCAAAGCATTTTTCTATATGGTGAAAAAGCAATTCTTGATGAGGAGAAGAAAAAGCCATCCCATTTATACTCTTCGAAAATCAAATTCAAACCACGTCAACGTCGCCTTGCCGTACTCAAGTACAGCCTGTGGCTAGTTTCCTAGTTTGCTCTTTGATTTTCATTGAGTATTAGGATAGCTTCGTGGTTCTTAGATTTGTTCAGCGATGACCTTTTCAGCTAGATTCATAGCGTGGTCTGATACACGAGTGTAGTGGGAAATGATGTCGATAAAGTTGACCCCAGCTTGTGTTGAACACTCGCCCTTGTTGAGGCGTTTGATGTGGGTTTTTCTGAGAACACGTTCCATATTATTGATTTCTTTATGGCGTTCAATCAAACTTTGAGCTTTTTCAATATCGTTGTTTTCCACACTATCAAGGGCATCCTTGATAAAGCCAGTGGTTTTTTGATAGATATCAGCCAATTCTTGTAAAGCAGCTTCAGAGAACTCAACATTTTTACGTTGAAGGTAGTCAGTCAGATTGATTAGCGCTTCTGCATGGTCCCCAATCCGTTCCAAATCGCGGGATGAATCCAGGATGTTGGTCAGCACTTCACTTTCTTTCTGGCTAAGAGCTTCGCTTGAAAGAGTAATCAGGTAACGAGTCAATTTTTCATCAATGGTATTGATGGCTTCTTCTGTCTTGTGGCCTTTTTCAGCAACCTTTTCATTGAGGTCAATGATGTAGTTGTATGAAAGGTCAAAGGCTTTAGAAGCATAATTTCCTAAGTGAAGGAGTTCTTTTTTCGCATTTCCGAGAGCGATTGATGGAGCTTGTTTAATCAAGTGTTCATCAAGGTAAAGCGGCTCGTACTTCACAACTTCGTCTTCACCAGGGATGAGCTTGGTTACAAAGTAAGCCAAAGCTCCGATGAATGGAAATTGTACAATGGTGTTACTTACGTTAAAGGCACCGTGAGAGAAGGCGATGGTCATCTCAGGTGAGAGGTGAAGGAGTGCTTGGAAGTACTCAATCATAGACGTAAATGGGCCTAATAAGATTAAGCAAAGGATAGTTCCTAAAACGTTAAAGGTAACGTGGGTTGCAGCAACGCGTTTCGCAGAGACATTGGCTCCAGCTGCCGCGATGATAACGGTTAGGGTTGTCCCGATATTATCCCCGAAGAGAACTGGTAGAGAACCTTTAAGGTCAAGGAAGCCACCTGCATAGAGCCCTTGCAAAATCCCGATTGTCGCAGAAGAAGCTTGGATGAGGACGGTAATCACTGCACCGGCAAAAACTCCTAATACAGGATTTTGTCCCAAGGTTACCATATATTCCTTGAATTGTGGTAAATCTTTAAGAGGACTCATACCGGCACTGATGAGGTTGAGGGCGTAGAAGATTCCCCCTACGCCAAACAGGATGCGTCCGATATTGTTTGCTGTTCTGTTTTTGGTAAAGAAGAGGAACATGGTTCCAAGGAAAATCAAGGGTAAAGCATACTCACCAAGCTTGAAACCGATGATAAAGGAAGTAACGGTGGTTCCGATGTTGGCTCCCATGATAATTCCGATAGCCTGTCTAAGAGTTAGAAGACTAGCGCTGACCAGTCCAACCGTGATAACTGTAACCCCTGTACTTGACTGAATCAGGGCAGTCACGACAATTCCGACTAGAACACCTAAAAAGGGATTGCTAGTGTACTTGTCAATATAAAAACGAAGGCGATCTCCAGCAGCTTGTTGCAAACCGTCTCCCATGGTCTTGATACTATATAAGAATAGCCCCAGACCGCCTAAAAAGTGAAATAAAATTTCCTGCCAATTAATGGACATTTCTTTTTCCTCCGAAAAATAATAACGGAATTTCTCCTATTCTATTTTAAAGGATAAAAGTAAATCTAACAAGTATTAAGCTAAGATTTTAGAAAGAAAATTCGTTAGAATGGATCTTAATTATATTAATTTTACCAATTTCTAACCTAGATATAGGCATTTCCTTTTATATATTGACATTTAAAAGAAATATCTTAAAATGAGGGAGGAATTATCTTGGTCCCTGTGATTGGGATAAAAATTTTATAAAGAAAGTTAAGCGCTTTCTTTTATGCAACAAAATCAATCTTTTAGGAGGAGAAAATGAAGAATCCATTTTTTGAAAGACGTTGTCGTTATAGTATTCGTAAGTTATCAGTAGGAGCCTGCTCGCTGATGATTGGTGCTGTTTTATTTGCTGGTCCAGCCTTGGCTGAAGAAACTGCAGTTCCTGAAAATAGCGGAGCCAATACAGAGCTTGTTTCAGGAGAGAGTGAGCATCCAACTAATGAAGCTGACAAGCAGCATGAAGGAGAACATGCTAGAGAAAATAAGCCAGAAAAGGCAGAAGGAGTAGCGACAGCATCTGAAACTGCTTCGCCAGTAAGCAATGAAGCTGCAACTACTGAAACTGCAGAGGCAGTAAGCGTAGCTAAATCAGAGGAAAAACCAAGTGAGGTGGCTGCAGAAACACCATCTGCCACATCAAAACCAAAGTCTGACAAGGAAACAGAAGCAAAACCTGAAGCAACTAGCCAAGGGAATGGGTCTAAGCCAGCAGCAGAAGCTAATAAGACTGAAAAAGTAGTCCAGCCAGATGTCCCTAAAAATACAGAAAAAACATTAAAACCAAAGGAAATCAAATTTAATTCTTGGGAAGATTTGTTGAAATGGGAACCAGGAGCTCGTGAAGATGATGCTATTAACCGCGGGTCTGTCGCCCTCGCTTCACGTCGGACAGGTCATTTAGTCAATGAAAAAGCTAGCAAGGAAGCAAAAGTTCAAGCCCTATCAAACACCAATTCTAAAGCAAAAGACCATGCTTCTGTTGGTGGAGAAGAGTTCAAGGCTTATGCTTTTGACTATTGGCAATATCTAGATTCAATGGTCTTCTGGGAAGGTCTCGTACCAACTCCTGACATTATTGATGCAGGTCACCGTAACGGGGTTCCTGTATATGGTACACTTTTCTTCAACTGGTCTAATAGTATTGCAGATCAAGAAAGATTTGCTGAAGCTTTGAAGCAAGACCCAGATGGTAGCTTCCCAATTGCCCGTAAATTGGTGGATATGGCCAAGTATTATGGCTATGATGGCTATTTCATCAACCAAGAAACGACTGGGAATTTGGTTGAACCTCTTGGAGAAAAGATGCGCCAGTTTATGCTCTATACCAAGGAATATGCTGCTAAGGTAAACCATCCAATCAAGTATTCTTGGTACGATGCTATGACCTATAATTATGGACGTTACCACCAAGATGGTTTGGGAGAATACAACTACCAATTTATGCAACCTGAAGGTGATAAGGTTCCAGCAGACAACTTCTTTGCTAACTTTAACTGGGATAAGGCTAAAAATGATTACACTATTGCAACTGCCAACTGGATTGGCCGTAATCCTTATGATGTATTTGCAGGTTTGGAATTGCAACAGGGTGGTTCCTACAAGACCAAGGTCAAATGGAATGACATTTTAGATGAAAATGGGAAATTGCGACTTTCTCTTGGTTTGTTTGCCCCAGATACCATTACAAGTTTAGGAAAAACTGGTGAAGATTACCATAAGAATGAAGATATCTTCTTTACAGGCTATCAAGGTGATCCTACTGGCCAAAAACCAGGTGACAAAGATTGGTATGGGATTGCTAACCTAGTTGCGGACCGTACGCCAGCAGTAGGTCATACCTTTACTACTTCTTTTAATACAGGTCATGGTAGAAAATGGTTCGTAGATGGTAAGGTTTCTAAGGATTCTGAGTGGAATTACCGTTCAGTATCAGGTGTTCTTCCAACATGGCGCTGGTGGCAAAAATCAACGGGTGATAAGTTGAAAGCAAGCTATGATTTTGAGGATGCTTATAATGGTGGAACGTCTCTCAAATTTGCAGGGGATATTTCAGGTGCGACCAAGCAAGATGTGAATCTGTACTCTACTCGTTTGAAGGTGACAGATACCACCAAATTGCATGTTGCCCACAAAGGAGGCAAAGGAACCAAGGTTTATGTAGAATTTGCAACCAAGAAAGATTATACCTACGGTGATGAAGCTGCCCGTAAAGAGTTGACAGTTTCAGATAACTGGACTACCGATGATTTTGATTTGAGTGCCTTGGTAGGTAAAACAATTTATGGTATTAAACTCTATTTTGAAAATGACAAAGACTTAAAAGGCTATCAATTCAACCTAGGGCAATTGACCATCAGCAATCATCAAGATGCTCCTCAGGCACCAACCACAGTAGCTATAGCCAAACAAATCCTAAAAAATGCCCAAGAAGCGGAAGCAGTTGTGCAATTTAAAGGAAACAAGGATGCAGATTTCTATGAAGTTTATGAAAAAGATGGAGACAGCTGGAAATTACTAACTGGTTCATCTTCTACAACTATTTATCTACCAAAAGTTAGCCGTTCAGCAAGTGCTCAAGGTACAACTCAAGAACTGAAGGTTGTAGCAGTTGGTAAAAATGGGGTTCGTTCAGAAGCTTCAATAACGACCTTTGATTGGGGTATGACTGTCAAAGATACCAGCCTACCAAAACCACTAGCTGAAAATATCGTTCCAGGTGCAACAGTTATTGATAGTACTTTCCCTAAGACTGAAGGTGGAGAAGGTATTGAAGGTATGTTGAATGGTACCATTACCAGTCTGTCTGACAAGTGGTCTTCTGGACAGTTAAGTGGTAGTGTGGATATTCGTTTGACCCAACCACGTACAGTTGTTAGATGGGTGATGGACCATGCTGGAGCTGGTGGAGAATCTGTAAACGATGGTTTGATGAACACCAAAGACTTTGATCTCTATTATAAAGATGCGGATGGTCAATGGAAGTTGGCTAAGGAAGTTCGTGGCAATAAAGCCCATGTTACAGATATTACCCTTGATAAACCAATCACAGCTCAAGATTGGCGCTTGAATGTTGTCACTTCTGACAATGGAACTCCATGGAAGGCGATTCGCATCTATAACTGGAAAATGTATGAAAAGCTTGATACTGAGAGTATCAATATTCCGATGGCCAAGGCTGCAGCCCGTTCTCTAGGCAATAACAAGGTACAAGTTGGCTTTGCGGATGTACCAGCTGGAGCAACCATTGCCGTTTATGACAATCCAAATTCTCAAGCTCCGCTTGCAACCTTGAAGAGCGAAGTTGGAGGAGACCTAGCAAGTGCACCATTGGATTTGACAAATCAATCTGGTCTTCTTTACTATCGTACCCAGTTGCTAGGCAAGGAAATTAGTAATGTCCTAGCAGTTTCTGTTCCAAAAGATGACAGAAGAATCAAGTCAGTCAGCCTAGAAACAGGACCTAAGAAAACAAGCTACACCGAAGGGGAGGATTTGGACCTTAGAGGTGGTGTTCTTCGAGTTCAGTATGAAGGTGGAGCTGAGGACGAACTTATTCGCCTAACTCACGCAGGTGTATCAGTATCAGGCTTCGATATGCATCATAAGGGAGAACAAAATCTTACTTTACAATATTTGGGGCAACCGGTACATGCTAATTTATCAGTGACTGTTACTAGTCAAGATGAAGCAAGTCCGAAAACTATTTTGGGAATTGAAGTAAGTCAGGAGCCGAAAAAAGATTACCTAGTTGGTGATAACTTAGACTTGTCTGAAGGACGATTTGCAGTGGCTTATAGCAATGACACCATGGAAGAACATTCCTTTACTGATGAGGGAGTTGAAATTTCTGGTTACGATGCTCAAAAGACTGGTCGTCAAACCTTGACGCTTCGTTACCAAGGTCATGAAGTCAACTTTGATGTTTTGGTATCTCCAAAAGCAGCATTGAACGATGAGTACCTCAAACAAGAAATTACTGCTGTCCAAGGTCGTCAGTCAACAGTTGCTTATACCTTCTCCAGTGAGGACAAACAAGCGACGCTAGTAGAGAAGCTAAATGGAGCGAAAGCTGTTGCAGAAAATCATGGTGCCAGTCAGGAAGATGTTAATCAGGCTTTGAATGAATTGAAACAAGCAGGCGCAAACTTGGATGGCAATCAGCGTTATGAGGCTGCTAGGAAAGAATTAGAAAGTTTACTCGAATCCATCCGCGAAAAATATCCTAAATCAGAACTAATTGCGCAAGCAGAGGCTTTGTTGGTATCACAAGCACCAACTCCACAAGCTTTTGCGGACATGAAAGAACAGCTGAATAAGAAACTAGCTCCTGCAGCAGAAAGCCATCACGTTGGTAGCCAGGATCCAAATGAAGTAGCCCCAACAGTTGAAGCCCTCTCTGGACTAGTTGTGGAAACTGAAACAATAGCCTTCGAACGTCAAGAGCGCCCAAATACAAGCCTTCTTAAAGGTCAACGTCAACTTGTCCAAGCAGGAGTTGAGGGACAAATTCGTCGCTTGATTGAAGTAGATAGTCAAGGCAATCGTACGCTTCGCGCTACAGAAGTTTTGAAAGAAGCTGTTCCAGAAATTACTGAGATTGGAACAAAAGTTATTTCAAGTAAGGAACCAACTGAAGGTGTCAAGAATTTGGTTGTGAATACTCCGAAATTAGAAGTTGAAGAGACAAGTCTTGCCTTCGAACACCAAGAACGTCTAAATTCCAATCTCCCAGTTGGTCAACGTCAACTTGTCCAAGCAGGAGTTGAGGGACAAATTCGTCGCTTGATTGAAGTAGATAGTCAAGGCAATCGTACGCTTCGCGCTACAGAAGTTTTGAAAGAAGCTAGTCCTGAAATCGTAGAAGTAGGTACTGGTCTCATCCCTGCCAATCCAGCGCCACAAATGACAGACCTTCCAAAACCTTCTAATCAACCAGTGTCTGACCAACAAAAGGCTCCTAAATTGGAAGTCCGAGAGGAAAAGATTGCCTTTGATCGTCAAGAGCATGAAAATGCTGAGATGCTAGTTGGGGAACAACGAGTCATCATACAGGGACGAGATGGTCTGTTAAGACATGTCTTTGAAGTTGATGAAAACGGTCAGCGTCGCCTTCGTTCAACAGAAGTCATCCAAGAGGCGATTTCAGAAATTGTTGAAATTGGTACAAAAGTAAAAACAGAACCAGCAGCAGTGGTTACACAGGAAAAACCAGTCCAAAATACAGCAATTAAATCAGAAGAAGCAAGCACCCAATTGCCAAATACAGGTACTGCTGATACCAATGAAGCCCTAATAGCAGGATTGGCCAGTCTTGGTCTTGCTAGTTTAGCATTGACATTGAAACAGAAAAAAGAAGATGAAGATTAAATATCGAAAAATCTTGTGAAATCTTTCCTTATATTTCCAAAGTGTGATATAATAGTTTCGAATAAAATAAATAAAGGGGTTTTTGTAACATGGCAAAACTTACTGTTAAAGACGTTGACTTGAAAGGTAAAAAAGTCCTCGTTCGTGTTGACTTCAACGTACCATTGAAAGATGGCGTAATCACTAATGACAACCGTATCACAGCAGCTCTTCCAACTATTAAGTACATCATCGAACAAGGTGGACGTGCAATTCTTTTCTCTCACCTTGGACGTGTGAAAGAAGAAGCTGATAAAGCTGGAAAATCACTTGCTCCTGTAGCTGCTGACTTGGCTGCTAAATTGGGTCAAGATGTTGTTTTCCCAGGTGTCACTCGTGGTGCTGAATTGGAAGCAGCTATCAACGCTCTTGAAGATGGACAAGTTCTTTTGGTTGAAAACACTCGTTACGAAGATGTTGACGGCAAAAAAGAATCTAAAAACGATCCTGAACTTGGTAAATACTGGGCATCACTTGGAGATGGTATCTTCGTAAACGATGCATTCGGTACAGCTCACCGTGCACACGCATCTAACGTTGGTATCTCAGCAAACGTTGAAAAAGCAGTTGCTGGTTTCCTTCTTGAAAACGAAATTGCCTACATCCAAGAAGCAGTTGAAACTCCAGAACGTCCATTCGTGGCTATCCTTGGTGGTTCAAAAGTTTCAGACAAGATCGGTGTTATCGAAAACTTGCTTGAAAAAGCTGATAAAGTCCTTATCGGTGGTGGTATGACTTACACATTCTACAAAGCACAAGGTATCGAAATCGGTAACTCACTTGTAGAAGAAGACAAATTGGATGTTGCGAAAGCTCTTCTTGAAAAAGCAAATGGTAAATTGCTCTTGCCAGTTGACTCAAAAGAAGCTAACGCATTTGCTGGCTACACTGAAGTGCGTGACACTGAAGGTGAAGCGGTTTCTGAAGGCTTCCTTGGTCTTGACATCGGTCCAAAATCTATCGCTAAATTTGACGAAGCTTTGACTGGTGCCAAAACAGTTGTATGGAACGGACCTATGGGTGTGTTTGAAAACCCTGACTTCCAAGCTGGAACAATCGGTGTGATGGACGCTATCGTGAAACAACCAGGCGTTAAATCAATCATCGGTGGTGGTGACTCAGCTGCTGCAGCGATCAACCTTGGTCGCGCAGACAAGTTCTCATGGATCTCTACTGGTGGTGGAGCATCAATGGAACTTCTTGAAGGTAAAGTTCTTCCAGGACTTGCAGCCTTGACAGAAAAATAAGATTTTCTAAATGAATCAAAGAAGAGAGGGATGAAAGTTCCTCTTTTCTTTTGCTTGAAATAAAAACGCTTCCTTTCAACTATTGCTCATAAAATCAGCCATTTTATGATAAAATGGAAATAGAAAGTTGAGATTATGAGTTATTTTAAAAAATATAAATTCGATAAATCCCAGTTCAAACTTGGTATGCGAACCTTTAAAACAGGTATTGCTGTTTTTCTAGTTCTCTTGATTTTTGGCTTTTTTGGTTGGAAAGGCCTTCAAATCGGTGCTTTGACAGCCGTTTTTAGCTTGAGGGAGAGTTTTGACAAGAGTGTTCATTTTGGGACTTCGCGTATTCTAGGAAATAGTATTGGAGGTCTCTACGCCCTGGTCTTCTTTCTATTAAATACTTTTTTCCACGAAGCCTTTTGGGTGACCTTGGTAGTGGTTCCAATCTGCACCATGTTAACCATTATGACAAATGTAGCTATGAATAACAAAGCAGGTGTCATAGGTGGTGTAGCAGCTATGTTAATCATTACCCTATCAATTCCGAGTGGAGAAACGATTTTGTACGTATTTGCGCGTGTATCAGAAACTTTCATTGGAGTTTTTGTTGCAATTCTCGTAAATTACGATATTGACCGTATTCGGCTCTTTTTAGAGAAAAAAGAAAAATAATGTTACATTTTATAACATTATCAATTGACGTTTGTCTTTTTTTAGACTATAATAGACAGAAAGAAGGAAATTGTAAATGAAGGAAAAAGAATTTCGCCGAAACATGGCTGTTTTTCCTATTGGCAGTGTTATGAAGTTGACCGATCTATCGGCGCGTCAGATTCGTTATTATGAAGATCAAGAGTTGATTAAGCCTGATCGAAACGAAGGGAATCGTCGCATGTATTCTTTGAATGACATGGATCGTCTGCTTGAAATCAAAGATTATATCTCAGAAGGTTATAATATCGCTGCCATTAAGAAAAAATATGCTGAACGTGAAGCGAAGTCCAAGAAAGTGGTGAGTCAGACTGAGGTGCGTCGTGCACTTCACAATGAACTTCTCCAACAGGGGCGTTTTGCTTCAGTACGATCACCTTTTGGTCGCGGTTAGGCAACCGCAAGTAGTCATAGATTAAGGAGAAAACTCATGCCAATCACAGCTGCAGATATTCGTCGTGAAGTCAAGGAAAAAAATGTTACCTTTATTCGTCTCATGTTCTCAGATATTTTGGGAACGATGAAAAACGTCGAAATTCCTGCTACAGATGAACAATTAGATAAGGTCTTGTCAAATAAGGCTATGTTTGATGGATCTTCTATTGAAGGTTTTGTACGTATCAATGAGTCAGATATGTACTTGTACCCAGACTTGGATACATGGACAGTCTTCCCGTGGGGAGATGAAAATGGAAGTGTTGCAGGTTTGATCTGTGATGTCTATACAACAGAAGGTGAGCCATTTGCAGGTGACCCTCGTGGCAATTTGAAACGTGCTCTTCGTCACATGGAAGAAGTAGGATTCAAATCCTTCAACCTTGGTCCAGAGCCAGAATTCTTCCTATTTAAACTAGATGAAAATGGTGACCCAACACTTGAAGTAAATGACAAGGGTGGCTATTTTGATTTGGCGCCTACTGACCTTGCGGACAATACACGTCGTGAGATTGTCAATGTCTTGACCAAAATGGGATTTGAAGTAGAAGCGAGTCACCACGAGGTTGCGGTTGGACAACACGAGATTGACTTTAAGTACGATGAAGTTCTCCGTGCCTGTGATAAGATTCAAATCTTTAAACTTGTTGTTAAAACCATTGCTCGCAAACATGGCCTTTACGCAACCTTTATGGCCAAACCAAAATTTGGTATTGCTGGATCAGGTATGCACTGTAATATGTCCCTGTTTGATGCAGAAGGAAACAATGCCTTCTTTGATCCAAATGATCCAAAAGGAATGCAGTTGTCAGAAACGGCCTATCATTTCCTTGGCGGTTTGATTAAGCATGCTTACAACTATACTGCCATCATGAACCCAACCGTTAACTCATACAAACGTTTGGTTCCAGGTTATGAAGCGCCTGTTTACATTGCTTGGGCTGGTCGTAACCGTTCGCCACTTGTGCGCGTGCCTGCTTCACGTGGTATGGGAACTCGTCTTGAGTTGCGTTCAGTGGATCCAATGGCAAACCCATACATCGCTATGGCGGTTCTTTTGGAAGTTGGTTTGCATGGTATTGAAAATAAAATCGAAGCACCAGCTCCTATCGAAGAAAATATCTACATCATGACAGCAGAAGAGCGTAAGGAAGCTGGCATTACAGACCTTCCATCAACCCTTCACAACGCTTTGAAGGCTTTGACTGAAGATGAAGTTGTCAGAGCGGCTCTTGGAGAACATATCTATACTAGTTTCCTTGAAGCCAAACGAATCGAATGGGCAAGTTATGCAACCTTCGTTTCACAATGGGAAATTGATAACTATTTAGATTTATATTAATGGTACAGAAAGGTTGTCCGTTTGGGCAACCTTTTTATGTTGTTCTAAAGACTGGAGTACTTACATTTAGTCTTTTGTAGATTACTAATATTCTTCGAAAATCTCTTCAAACCACGTCAGCGTTATCTGCAACCTCAAAGCTATACTTTGAGTAGTCTGCGGCTAGTTTCCTAGTTTGCTCTTTGATTTTCATTGGGGATAAGTTTATTATAGTAGATTGGAAGATAATGAATTGAATTTAGGATAGTCCAAAATAATTCCTAACAATGTTTTAGAAGTCGTGTTATACTATTGCAACTTAAATATGATATAGTGTTTTCATATTGCTCATACTCTTCTATTTTCATTGAGTATCAGCTATAAAGATCGATTACAATATGTCTTTTATGCGCTTCAGTTAGATGAGAAGTCTTTTTATTTTTTCTTGAATTGAGGTTTTATCGTCTATAGTATGCTGTAATCTACATGAATATAAGAGGTGTTTGTCATAAATTGATTTGATGTATTTGATATTAAATTTTCTGATATTTCTTTAATAAGGATAATTGCTATTTTTGTAAAAATCAAGCTACTAAAATTTTATAGTTTAGTCCTAATTAGTAAATATACAAATTCATACATAGAGTGTAGTTCCACCGCTTGCATATATATATATATATATACAAGCGGTGGAACTTATTTTATCCATACAGGAATCAATAGTTTAAAGATTTTTTGTCATGTATTAATCGCTCTTTTTTCAACGAAAATCTTACTATTCTAGGAACTGCTTCGTTATAAAAATACTCTATAGTTGTTAATTATTTATTACAGATATCATTTTACTATATCAACTTATTGTGATAAACTATATATAGTTATGTCATTTTAAAAATAGAAAGGAAAAATTTATGTTTGGACATAAGAATAATAGGAATGGTGAAAAAGTTTTTCGCTATTCGATTAGAAAGTACCATTTTGGTGCTGCTAGTGTAGCTATAGCTGCCCTCTTGTTTTTTGCAAATGGAGTAGCTAGAGCAGATAGTCTATCTGTATCCCCTGATACAGCAGCGACTGAGAAGACCCTAAATGATGAGGGTAGGAGTAGGGCTAAGGAAGAACCCTTGCCAAATAGTCAAGAGCTTGCTGAAAGGAATTTGGAAGAAAAAACTACAAAAGTTGTTGATAAATCAGCCCTTCTTCAAGTGATGGATGAGCTTAAAGATATTGTAGTTAAGGTAAAAGAAAGTAAACTTGCTCCATTGTCTAATCAGCTTCTTCAGCTTACTGATGAAAGCAAACGTTTGCTTTCTGATAAGGATGCTAAATCAGAGGATATTGATCAACATATTCTAAAAATTAGAAAGCTGATAGAAACATTAAAAGAGCAAGAAAGTAGTGCTAGTCAACCTGAGCGGAAAGAAGAGAGTAAGGTGCCTTCTGCTGAAGCGGTAGACGAGACTGCTAATCAGGCTGAAAGTAGCAATGCTAAGGATTCTTTACTAGAAGATAAGAGCACGAATGAGGCTGCTACTGAAGTTCGTAAAGAAGAAACTTCTAGAGATAGCTCAAAACCTACTGTGACAGCTTCCGATAGAAGCTTAAACAAGGTAGATAAGGAAGCTAATAGTCTAGAACTGCCAAACAAAGATAATAAACTGTTGCCGATAGATACGAAAAGTAATCTTGTAGATGAGGCGACAGAGGATGTTCTTGATAAGAAGAAAAAAGGTTATTCTGGGTTTAGAATAGCTCATTATGCAGCTCGATCAATTGATCGTTCTGTAGCTGGAAATCTCGACTCAGGTACTATCAGTGGTGATGGAGTTAAACAGTTTGAAAATCTTCATTATGACATTGATGGTGATCGTACTATTTGGAGAGTGGCTGTCCGTCCGGCTCATAAGAATCATGCTTGGGCTGGTATTGCAGTTACATCAGATGATACTATTGAAAATATTCGTGTAGTAGAAAGAGGTGGAGCTGGTGGTAGTGTACTAGAAGAGAGAGAAATTTCCAGAGGACGCCCTGCTAGTACGCCTTTCTCTAATTATAAGATGTTTATTGGTCACTACAGACTTATTGGTGGAGCTGTGCCAGATAGAATAGTCTATGAAGTAACTACTAGAGGAACACATCACAATCTTTTTGCTCGCTTTGCGACCGCTATTGTACAGAATACTCTTGAAAATTCTGGCTTAAGTGGTAAGGCGGCGATTACAAGTCGAAATTCAGACTTCCCTGCTGTAGGTATCCATGTCAATGCAGTAGGCGCTCCTACTGTTAACCACAACTATACTCGAACCAACGACACTGTACGTATGCAGACTGTACCGTCAACAGATAATCAATTATCAGGGACTGGGAAACCAGGAGCGACTATTTCTGTTAAGAAAAATGGAAATACTTTTAAGAAGACAAAAGTTGATGGAAGTGGTCATTGGGTTGTTTCACTAGATGCTGGTTTAAATAGTAATCTATCAGATACTGGAGAACAACTTGTACCGAAAGATAAGATAACAGTAACTCAAAGTGTTGATGGCAAAGAGAGTGAAGCAACGAATGTGGATGTTTCATTAGGACGTTCATGGATTGATCATTCACCGGGACATCCTGTAGGTGAGGTTACATCTAATCAACGTAATATTAAATTATTTGTACCACATGATGCAGGGATGGCGTATTTGAAGTATAGAGATACGAATAATCAAGAGCATCAAGTTGCAATTAGACGTACTACGATTAATCAACAATGGCAATCTCTTCAAAGTAATCTAGCAACTGTTACTTCAGTAGATAATACAAGTAATAAGTTCTATTCTATCATCAATTTACGATTGAATAGTGATATGAAAGTAGGATCTCAAACGTCTGTTATTTCAAATATGAAAGAAGGCGGTTACGGAAGTCTTGAGGGATGGAAACCTGTCAATGTAGTAGAGGCTCCATTAACATCTGGTGCTCACATCGAGAGTGACTTAACAGGTAAAGCAAGTATACCTGCAGACGTCAGAGTAAAAGCACCAGTAGGTTCAACAGTAAAACTTTACGATAATAATGATGTGCTAATAGGAGAAGCTCAGGCTGGAAATGATGGATATGCAACGGTACATCCTCGAAATAGTTTGCCTGAAGGGCAAGTTAGAGCGACTTCAACTCCAGCTGGAGGGAAAGAATCAGCCAAAAGTGACCCTGTGAATGTTACAAGATCTCAAATAGGTCATGGAGGATCGGATCAAATTTCTTCCGAAGGTAAAGCAAAAGGTTATATCGGAGTTGATAAGCAATGGATTACAGCATATCGTGGAGATCATGTCGAAGTTAATGTTTCTTCTTATGCAAAATATCTAGAAACATTTTTACCAAATCCAAATACTAGAGGCCATGTCAGAGGACTAGAAGAATCAGGTGGTTTCTTAGTAACAGCTGTATCTACCGAAGAGACTAGACGTAATGGTAAAACTAGTGGAACGATTGCAATGGATCAGCCTTTAGGAGAAACGATTCTTAATTATTATATTGTAACTAAAACAACAACAGCTAAGTATGGACGCCATAATGCTGGTTCAAGTACAAATGTTAGCACAACCATTAACGTCCTTGAAGTAGCGAAAAAATATGATATTTCTATTGACAAAAAAATTACAGTAGACAATCCAAATGCTGTAAGTACTCCAGAAAAAGAGAAAATCATTGCAGCGATTAAAGAGAAAAACAATAGAACATATACAGATGCAACATATAGAGCATTATTAGATCAGGCGACTTATTCGGTAGATGAAAAAGGGAATGTTACGATTACTTATCCTGATAAATCAGTAGATAAAGTAGCTTCAGCATACACTATTCAAAAACGCCCAGTAATAGAAACATCCTTAATCGATAAGGCAGATACACAAACACCGACTACTGTATTAGCAGATCCAGGTTCTAAAGTAAAACTTTACGATCACTCAGGCCATGAATTGGGAGAAGGTACGGCAAATGAAAGTGGTCGAGTTACTATTAATCCTACAAGACCGATTCCAAATGGAAATGTAACAGCAAAAGCAACTGATAATCGTGATCACACAACAGATGCAAGTGCTCCAAAACAAGCAACAGTCCCAGTACCGCAAGCTTTGACTATTCAGCAACCTCATCATGGTTCAACAAGCGTAACTATTACTCCGCATGGCAGAACAGATATTATCACTGCGGTTATTCAAGGGAAAAAAGTTAAAATTGAAAAAGAAGGTTCTGGACGTTATAAGACGTTAGAAAATGTGGCGAATGTACGAATTTCACCAAGTTCAAATGGAAGTGTAACCTTTGAGTTGCCTTCAGGTACAAGATTTGAAACCCTAGATAGAATCCAAGCTATTGCAGAAAATAAAGATATTACGGTAGCTTCAGGAATAAGATCATCTCAAGAGGCTAATCAATATGTATTAGCAAATAAAGGAGAGAAAGTACCTGTAAAAGATATTAATCATTTAACTCCAACAGATAAAGAAAGAGTTAAAACAGCCTATGAAAAAGCCAATCCTGGTATCAATAAGTCAGAAGTAACTGTTGAAAATAACGGGAATATTACCTACAATCACCAAGGTAGAGGATCTGTTCAAAAAGGTAATGCAAAAACACCTGATAATGTTGTTTTAGATAATGTAGCTCCAGGTAAGCCAACGATTCCAACTAACTTGACGGATAAAGCTGGAACTAGAACTCAAATTGAAGTAGATACAGAACCAGGTGCATCTGTTGTTTTATATGATCATGGAAATCAAGAACTAGGACGCGGTGTAGCTAACGCAAGTGGTAAAGCGCTTATCGATCCGACTAAGGAAATTCCGAAAGGTAATGTTACAGCTAAAGCAACAGATGAAGCAGGAAATATCTCACAGCCAAGTGATGCTAAAGTTGCTACTTTCCAAGATTTCACACCAAAAGTTCCTTCTAAGACACCTGTTACAAAAGTAACGTCTTTAACACCGGATGAGGTTAATCAGGTTAAGAAAAAAGTTTCAGATGCTAACCCTGGTAAAGAAGTGCAAGTATCAAGTAATGGTACTGCTACTGTAACTGATCCTAAATCAAGGATATCTCATCAAATATCTGGAGATAAGTTAGTTGAATCAAACGATAAGATTAGACCAATAGTTGAAATTCCTTATGATAATCCAGCTAGACAAGAGATTTATGTTTATTCTGGAGAGAATAATGATATTACATTAAAAGCTTGGGATAATTCTGGTAAGATTTCTAAATTGCATTTAGCGTTTGCTGCTGATAATAGACAGGGGCTAGGTACAGAAGATTCATACTTGAACGGGAAAACTCGATCAGCACTTTACTTGAGCGCTACTAAAATTCACACTGATACACCAGCAAGCCAAAATTCTCCGGCTATTCTTAAGGTAACTGGTGAGATTCCTAAGGGTGAGTTTAATGAACAAAGCGGGCAAATTTCTCGATACTTATTTGCAGAAGATCCAAGTGGAAATACTAACTATGAGCATGTAGGTCATGCTAATGATGTAGGAGCTCCTGGACGCATTCGATTTGTATGGAAACCTCAAACATTTAAATATGATGCACAGGCGCCAGGCACACCATTATTATTAGATAGTGCAGATGCGACTCAAATTGAGAATGCTGTAAAACAAGCTAATCCAACCTTTAGCGATAAAATTAAGTCTGTAACAGTTGATGGTAATAATGTGGTTGTGACCTATAAAGACGATAGTACAGATAGATTAGATGCTTCTAAAGTCTTCAAGGTACGTGATTCTAAGCCAACGCCACCAACGGCAACTGCACCAAAAGATGGAACTGTAACAGTGACACCAACAGGGGATGCAGATAAAGTTACGGTTAACTATATAGACGAGAATAATGCTCAAAAAACAGTAACCGTAGTCAAGGCTAAAAATGGAACATGGTCATCATCAGATAAGCCAGCAGGTGTAACTGTTGATCCAAGAACAGGAACGTTGTTAATTCCAGCTGAAGGTGTTAAAGATAGAAGTCAGGTAACAGCAACAGCTACGAAAGGTGATAGTAGACCATCAGATCCAAAAATAGTTACAGCGCAGCCTAAAGATTTCACCCCAGTGAAACCAGACGAGAAAGTTCCAGTTAAAGACAAAGCGCACTTAACTCCAGAAGAGAAAAAACAAGTGGAAGACAAAGTCAAAGCGAAGAACCCAGGTAAGGAAGTCACTGTAGGCGAAGACGGCAC
>WIJN01000080.1:0-732 GCA_009496085.1 Streptococcus mitis
GTACAAGTGGTGCACCAAACAAGATTGGTTCATTTACACCAAAGAATGTTGGAACTACTGAAGCACGACCGATTGCACGGTTACGTTTCGATTTTGTCAACCACATGAACATGAATGGAACAACCAGTGTCGCACCAGTACCACCCATGGTAACGATAAACATTTGTGTACCAGAAGTAAGAATCTTGTCAGCGTGCATACCTTGTTGGAGAAGGTTCAAGTTGACTTCGGCATTTGCATAGGTAATAGCCGCGATAGCAGGCTCAACGATAGATGGACCGTGGATACCAACAAACCAGAAGAAGGCAAAGGCACCAAAGATAATGGTAATACCAAGGTAGCCGTCTGCTGCTGAGAAGAGTGGTGCAAAGAATTTACCGATTGATTCAGCTACGCTTGCACCAACAAAATGACGAGCTAGTAAATCAAGAGCATACAGTGAAACAACTGAGAGAGTGAATGGAATCACATCTTTAAAGACTTGTGAGATATTTGGTGGAACTTCGTCAGGCATACGAATAGTGACGTTGTTCTTAACACAAACCTTATAAATGGCTACGGTAACAAAGGCAGCAAGGAAGGCTGAAAGCAAACCTTTTGTCCCCAAGAAGCCAGTAGCTAGACCATTTTCGATAGGATCAGCTGCCAACATCAACAAACCAACAATTGCTGCCAAAAGTGTTGACATATAGTTGATTTGATTGGTTTTCTCCATGCTACGGTTTACTGAGT
>WIJN01000081.1:0-731 GCA_009496085.1 Streptococcus mitis
AAGTCTTGAACTTGGTTGAATATCCAACTGCCTTCATGGGAAGCTTTGATGCCAAATACCTTGAAGTTCCAGAGGAAGTCTTGGTGACTTCGATGAAGGAACACCAGCGTTACTTTGTTGTCCGTGATCAAGATGGTAAACTCTTGCCGAACTTCATTTCAGTTCGTAACGGGAATGCGGAGCATTTGGAAAATGTCATCAAAGGAAATGAAAAAGTTTTGGTAGCCCGCTTGGAAGACGGAGAATTCTTCTGGCGTGAAGACCAGAAATTGGTGATTTCAGAACTTGTTGAAAAATTAAACAATGTCACTTTCCATGAAAAGATTGGTTCTCTTCGTGAACACATGATTCGTACTGGGCAAATTGCTATCCTGTTATCAGAAAAAGCTGGCTTATCAGTAGATGAATCACTTGACCTTGCTCGTGCAGCTCAAATCTACAAGTTTGACCTCTTAACTGGTATGGTTGGTGAATTTGACGAGCTCCAAGGAATTATGGGTGAGAAATATGCCCTTCTTGCTGGTGAAACTCCAGCAATTGCAGCTGCTATTCGTGAACACTATATGCCTACATCAGCTGAAGGAGAACTTCCAGAGAGCAAGGTCGGTGCAGTGCTTGCCATTGCAGATAAATTGGATACGATTTTGAGTTTCTTCTCAGTAGGTTTGATTCCATCAGGTTCTAATGACCCTTATGCTCTTCGTCGCGCGACTCAAGGTGTGGTTCGTATC
>WIJN01000082.1:0-713 GCA_009496085.1 Streptococcus mitis
ACATTTTCTCCTTTTGATTTCTAAAAATAGCATGTAATACACATACACATACACATACACATACACATACACATACGATCAATATTATAACGTACATTAGCAGATTTGTCAATTTTATTGATTATTATTTATGATTTTACATTATTTTCAGATAATTTCAGAAGTTTATTAAGTTGTTATATTATAATGTTGAATTAAAAATAAAATTTCCATTTTTCTTCAAGATTACGATAAATGCCATTCTTTTGAATACTTGTAAATAGTATATTAACTTAGCACACAGCTTGCTCATCCCTTTTTAGCGTCAAAAAGTAGAGAACTATGAAAGTAAAGCTTATTAGATACCCATACTCTTCGAAAATCTCTTCAAACCACGTCAGCTTCCATCTGCAACCTCAAAACTAGTGTTTTGAACAACCTGCAACTAGCTCCCTAGTTTGCTCTTTAATTTTCATTGAGTATAAACTATGGTCAAGAAAAAATCATTATCTCTGACCATCTCTTTGAAACATTACGAGCCGTCTAGGAGCCTGCATTTTTACCTCTTCAAAAAAAGCCCTATACTATCTGGTATTCAGGAATTCCTGCTACAGATAGTATAGAGCTCAAAAAGCAGTTACATAACTGCAACTGCTTTCTATTCTTGCATAGTGTAACCAACACCACGCACGGTTTTAATGTAGCTTTTTTGACCTTTTACATCAAGCTTGCTA
>WIJN01000083.1:0-706 GCA_009496085.1 Streptococcus mitis
AGCTAAAGCAGTTGAGAAAGCTAAAGATGCAGAAGGCGTTAAAGATCCAGAAGCTAAGACACCAGTTAAAGATCCAGCTAACTTGACAGACGCAGAAAAAGCTAAAGTAGCAGACGAAGTTAAGAAATCTAACCCAACAGCGAAAGATGTTGAAGTAGGTAAAGATGGAACAGCAACTGTAACCTTCCCAGATGGATCAACAGCAGAAATCCCAGCGGCTAAAGCAGTTGAGAAAGCTAAAGATGCAGAAGGCGTTAAAGATCCAGAAGCTAAGACACCAGTTAAAGATCCAGCTAACTTGACAGACGCAGAAAAAGCTAAAGTAGCAGACGAAGTTAAGAAAGCTAACCCAACAGCGAAAGATGTTGAAGTAGGTAAAGATGGAACAACAACTGTAACCTTCCCAGATGGATCAACAGCAGAAATCCCAGCAGCTAAAGCAGTTGAGAAAGCTAAAGATGCAGAAGGCGTTAAAGATCCAGAAGCTAAGACACCAGTTAAAGATCCAGCTAACTTGACAGACGCAGAAAAAGCTAAAGTAGCAGACGAAGTTAAGAAAGCTAACCCAACAGCGAAAGGTGTTGAAGTAGGTAAAGATGGAACAGTGACTGTAACCTTCCCAGATGGTTCAACAACAACAGTAACACCAGATAAGACAGTTAAATCAGCTGACTCAAATGGTGCTAAAGACCCATCAGTAACACCA
>WIJN01000084.1:0-706 GCA_009496085.1 Streptococcus mitis
TGCCAATGAATTTGATAAGTATGCGCGTCAGACTTATCAGTTAAACCATCCAGATCCCTATTTGGATGGTCGTGATATTCCCGATGTTCAGCCAGAGGATATTCCAGCTGAGCGCGTGGATGTGATTATGGGAGGTTTCCCTTGTCAGGCCTTTAGTATTGCAGGTTATCGCAAAGGCTTTGATGATGATCGTGGGGATCTTTTCTTCGAATTGCTTCGGATGATTGAGGGGCGTAAACCTCGTGCTATCTTCATCGAAAACGTCAAGAACATGGTCGGTCATGACCATGGAAATACCTTTAAGGTTATTCGTGAAGCCTTGACCGAGAACAACTACTTTATCAAGTGGAAGGTTCTCAACGGGAAAGACTACGGAAATATCCCACAAAACCGTGAGCGGATTTATATCGTTGGTTTTGATACCAAGGAAGCTTATGACTTGTTTGAATTTCCAGAGGAAATCAAGCTGACTACGACTCTTCAGGATGTGATTAACTTCGGTGATAAGCTGGAGGAGGTCTACTACTACCGTGAAGGTAAGCAAAATTTCTACGACCAATTAAAGTTTGAAGTGACCAGTCAAGATACGGTTTACCAGTGGCGCCGTCAATATGTCCGTGAAAATAAAAATGGTGTTGTCCCTACTTTGACAGCCAATATGGGAACAGGTGGACATAATGTTCCATTGATTTTGACGGACAGTGGC
>WIJN01000085.1:0-705 GCA_009496085.1 Streptococcus mitis
CTCCTTTTAGAATTGCTACCCCAGCTGAAGTTCCGATACGGGTCGCCCCTGCTTCCACAAAGGCAAGAGCATCTGCATAAGAACGAGCTCCACCAGCAGCCTTGACTCCCATATCAGGTCCAACTGTTTCACGCATTAATGTAACATCTGCTATCGTAGCGCCACCAGTTGAAAAACCAGTAGAAGTTTTGACAAAGTCAGCTCCCGCTTTTTGGGCTAATTGACAAGCCACAACTTTTTCTTGGTCTGTCAGAAGGCAAGCTTCAATAATGACTTTCACTAACTTGTCACCACTTGCTTCTACTACTGCGTGAATATCCGATTCAACCAAATCAAGATTACCTGATTTGAGAGCTCCAACATTAATCACCATATCAATCTCATCTGCGCCATTTTGAATAGCTTCTTTGGTTTCAAATGCTTTCACGGCTGAAGTTGTTGCTCCCAGTGGGAAACCTACTACTGTGCAGACCTTGACATCTGTGCCTTCAAGCCCTTTTTTAGCATATTTAACCCAGGTCGGATTGACGCAAACACTGGCAAAATCATACTCCCTAGCCTCAGACAACAAACAATCAATTTGATTTTTTGTCGCATCTTGTTTTAAAAGCGTATGATCGATATATTTATTTAATTTCATATTCGGATTCTCCTGCAATTTATGAGATAATTTCTATAATTTCTCGTCAACTTTGCACCCTATCA
>WIJN01000086.1:0-702 GCA_009496085.1 Streptococcus mitis
TTCTATGATAATATCACGAGGGATTTTGTCAAATTCACGGAAACCTAATCCTGCCTTAGCCTTGTCAATCAAGTCTTGGTTGGCTTTCAAAACCGTATTGTAAATCTCCGCCTGCTCGTCGCTGACATGCCCCAGATAGATAGTCCGTGTCATATCACTGACATAGTGGTCATAAAGGCAACCGAAGTCCATGGTAATGGCTTCTCCTAGCTCCACTGGTTTGTGCATTGGATGGGCATGGGGCTTAGAAGAGTTGATACCGCTAGCTAGGATAGTGTCAAAAGACAAGCCAGATGCTCCCAACTCACGCATGCGGAAGTCAAGGAAGTTTGCAATTTCAATTTCAGTTTTTCCTGGTTTGATAAAGTCAAGCGCATCGCGAAAAGCTTGGTCTGAGATAGAACAAGCCTTGCGAATCGCTGCAATCTCTGCCTCATCCTTAATCATTCGAAGACCTTCAACAAACTGAGTTTGTGGAAGCAAGTCAATTCCTTCAAAGGTTGCCTGCATACGGTGGTAATAAGATACTGAAATCTCATCCTCAAAACCGATTCGAGACAAGCCCATATCCTTAACAATCCCTGCAATGACAGCTAATTCATCGCGGTCAGCTACAATCTCAAAGCCACTGGTTTCTTGCTTGGCTGCAATGATATAGCGAGAGTCTGTCACCAAGACCTGACGGTCACGGCTGATAAAGAC
>WIJN01000087.1:0-696 GCA_009496085.1 Streptococcus mitis
TTATGGTAGCTAGTCAAGCGGATACCGAAGGTTTCATCAGCCTTGAGCAGGTGACGAAGGTAGGCGCGTGTATAGTTCTTACATGTGGAGCAATCGCACTCATGATCCAGTGGGGTAAAGTCCTCTGCAAACTGGGCATTCTTGACAACCAAACGACCCTGACTGGTCATACAAGTCCCGTTACGAGCGATACGAGTCGGCAAGACACAGTCAAACATATCCACCCCACGAATGACCCCATCGATCAAGCTATCTGGTGCTCCCACACCCATCAGATAACGAGGTTTATTTTCAGGCAACAGCTGGGTTGTGAAGTCCAAGACAGCATTCATCTCTTCGTGGGTTTCTCCCACCGCCAAACCACCGATAGAGTAACCTGGGAAGTCCATGCTGACAAGGTCATGAGCTGATTGGCGACGTAGGTCTTCAAATCCTGCCCCCTGTACAATCCCAAATAATCCTTGGTCATGCGGACGACGATGAGCCTTCAAACCTCGTTCAGCCCAACGACTGGTACGTTCAATTGATTTCTTAACGTAGTCATAAGGTTGATAAAACTGGGGACATTCGTCAAAGGACATCATGATGTCTGAGCCCAGATTGTTCTGAATGGAGATGGCCTTCTCTGGGGACAAGAACATCTTGGAACCATTGAGATGGTTTTTAAAGGTTACCCCTTCTTCTGTGATATTACGG
>WIJN01000088.1:0-693 GCA_009496085.1 Streptococcus mitis
ACCCTAGACTATGCCTACAGTGACTTTTGTATCGCTAGCTGCGCCAAAAAACGAGGGAAAATAGAAATCGCTGAAACCTACAAGGCCGCATCACAAAATTACCACCATCTATTTGACGCTGAGACAGGTTACATGAGAGCGCGTGATGGTCAAGGAAACTTCCGCCCTGACTTCTCCCCTTATAGTTGGGGACGTGATTATGCCGAATGTTCAGCCGTCCAAGCTACTTTAGGCGTCCTCCACGACAGCCCAGGTTTGATCCAACTTATGGGTGGAAAAGAGGCCTTCAGCAACTATCTTTTGAAAACCTGTCAGTATGCTCCCATCTTTGAGACAACAGGCTATGGTTACGAGATTCACGAAATGAGTGAGATAGCTACTGCTCCTTTTGGACAAATCGCCATTTCCAACCAGCCGAGCTTCCACATTCCTTATCTCTTCCGCTACAGCGATTACCCTGACTACACTGCCCTTCTCATCAAGACGCTGCGTCAGAAAGCTTTTCACCCCAGTTGGGAAGCCTATCCTGGCGATGAAGACAATGGTAGTCTCTCGGCCTGGTACATCTGGTCGGCTCTCGGATTCTATCCGACCTGTCCAGGCAAACCAAGCTACGACCTCGGAATCCCTCTCTTTGACTATCTCCGTATCTACCTAGCTAAAGAAGGTAAATGGCTGGATATCCATGCCGAG
>WIJN01000089.1:0-680 GCA_009496085.1 Streptococcus mitis
TCTCTACATTAGGCTAGCTCCTTCTCTTTGGCTGGGTTTGCCTTTGATGCTACTGTCCTTGGTCTTATTATTTGTCTCTGTGGCTCTAGTGATGGTAGTGGTAGTGCATTTCTTAGCTCAGACTGCGGTCTTCAGAAAGTATCAGTCTATTTTTGCCAATGTGATGATTGGGATAGGAGTTCTTACGCCTTTATTATTTTTCTTCTTTGTCCAGTCTACTTCTAGAGGTATAGGTGATCAGACTAGAGAAATTCCACCTCTCCTTTATCCTATTCATCTCTTTTACAAAATAGCAGTGGAGCCTTTTTCGACAGAAGCCATACTGGGTCTGCTCGCTTGGATGGGATTAACTCTCTTCCTGCTTTATCTGACCAAAAAGAAGGTTCTTCCTCGTTTTTATGACGTTATCCTGCTTAACAGTGAGGAGAAGGTCAAAAAAGAACGTCGCAGTAAAGAGGGGATTTCAAGGACTAAAAAGGGATTTTTCCGCATGGTTTTGCGCTACAACCTCTCCCTCTTGGGACAGGGAACTGGCGTAATTACAGTGCTTTTTACAAGTGCCTTCCTTCCCTATCTCCTTATGTTCGGTCCGATTTCCACAATCCGAGATTCTCAGTTAGTTCCAGACGTTCATCCTTCATACTGGTTACCCTTGTTTTTTGTAGGAATGTTTATAGCAG
>WIJN01000008.1:0-105607 GCA_009496085.1 Streptococcus mitis
CATTATAGACTATATCGATTACTACAACAACAAACGAATTAAGGTAAAACTAAAAGGACTTAGTCCTGTCCAATACAGAACTAAATCCTTTCAATAATTATTTGTCCAACTTTTTGGGATCAGTACAGGTGTAGAAACTTTGCTACTATGCGTTTTATTATGGAAAGACTTACTGGATTTTTTCTCGAATCGAGTTTTTACTTAACTTCTTTACTTGGTTGGAATCGAAATCCCAATTAATTTTTCTGAGTAGAGTGTTTTGATATTGGCCTCATCAATAGAGTCCTTATCAATTTTACGTTTCAAGAAAAACTCTTGGATGGCTTCGATTTCAGTTTCTCGAATAGCACGGTGTTTATTTGAGATGAGGATTTCATAGTGAAGCGGAGCTTGGGTAAAAATAACATCTGTATTTCCAGCAGAATAGACCTCAACAAGGGTTGCATCTGTACTCTCTAGCTGGCTTTTTACAAGTTGCGAGTGTGAGTTTGTCGTATTGATAAGCTTCATAATATTTCCTCCGATTTTCTAATTCTATTATAGCACTTTTTGAATAAAGTAGCTTGGTTTAGTCAATCTTATGCTGTTTTTTCCAAGACTGGATGGCCCATTTATGGCTACCACGTTTAAGATTTTCAATAGCCTCGTCGATAGGGAACCAGGCAATATGATTAAAGTCCTCTAGTGGTTTTTGTACCTCTTTGAAAGAAGTCGCTTCATAGAGGTAGGCAGGATTGTAGTAGTAGGTGTCACGATGACGAGAGTAGAAATATTCGTCAGCTTGTCCGTAATAGGTACCAATTTCAGCTGTGAAGCCAAGCTCTTCAATCAATTCACGCCTTAGGGCTTCTTGATGGTTTTCACCTACTTCAATTTCACCACCTGGTAAAAACCAAGCGCCATTGGGTGCTTGAACAAGAACAATTTGTTTTTGCTCAGCGTCAGGGATAACTGCATATACGCCATAACGGTTCTGGTAGGTCACATTCTCTTTTTTTTCTCCAAAAGTTGGGTTTGCCATTGCATTTTCCTCATTATCTAGTATCTTTATTATTATCATAATGGACAAAGGCCGAGCTGTCAAGAACTTATAGTTATTTTAGTAAAAAGGAGCGGAAAATTTTCATTTTCTACTCCTTTTCTATAGGATTTATACTTCTTTTTCAGAAGTTTTAACTTCAGCTTTTTTGGCAGATTTAATTTGAATGTTTCCCTTGCTGGTCATAACTGCCTTGAGATCTTTTTCACTTGGATTTTCAAGGTAGTAGTCAGTGATTGCGTCTTCAATATAGTCTTGAATAGTGCGGCGAAGTGGGCGTGCTCCCATTTTTGGATCATAACCGAGGTCAACTAATTTTTCCTTGACCTTGTCTGTTACATCTAAATGAATGTTGTTGCTAGAGAGGCGCTTGTTAACATCTGCTAGCATAAGCTCGACAATCTGAAGGAGGTTGTCCTTGCTGAGAGCCTTAAATTCGATAATACCATCAAAACGGTTCATAAACTCTGGGCTAAAGAAGTTACCGAGTTCACCGAGGACGGAGTTTGTCCGTCCTTCTCTAGCAGCACCAAATCCAACGCTGGCTTCGGCCTTACCTGTACCTGCATTTGAAGTCATGATGATGATGGCATCCTTGAAACTAACGGTACGTCCTTGCCCATCTGTCAAACGACCATCGTCCAAGACCTGAAGGAACATGTGCATAACATCTGGATGGGCTTTCTCTACTTCATCCAAGAGAATAAGAGAATATGGATTGCGGCGAACTTTTTCAGTTAATTGCCCAGCCTCATCGTAGCCAACATAACCTGGAGGGGCACCAACTAATTTCGCAACACTGTGTTTTTCCATGTATTCACTCATATCGAAGCGAATCATGCTGTCAGCAGAACCAAAGAGTTCGATAGCCAGTTGTTTGGAAAGTTCTGTCTTACCGACACCAGTTGGTCCGACGAAGAGGAAGCTTCCGATTGGGCGGTTAGGCGTACCGAGACCGACACGATTACGGCGAATAGCCTTGGCAATCTTATCAACTGCATCATCTTGGCCAATAACATGAGACTTGAGGTCTTCAGCTAGATGGATGAGTTGAGATTGTTCTTTTTCTTTCAAATCGCCAACAGGGATATTGGTTTTCTGCTCGATAATGTGCTCAATGGTTTTCTCACTGATGATAGGAGTATCCTGGTCTGTGACCTTTTTCTTTTGCATTTCCTTATACTTGGCAATCTGGTCGCGGAAGTAGGCGGCCTTCTCAAAGTCTTCTTCTCGTGTAGCTTGAGATTTAAGATTTTCAGCCTCAATCAAGCGCTGATCAATGACTTTAGGATCGACAAAATTCAAGGTCAAGTTCATCTTAGAACCAGCTTCATCTAGGAGGTCAATGGCCTTGTCAGGTAAGAAGCGATCTTGGATGTAACGATTGGAAAGAGTTGCAGCTGCTTCAATTGCAGCATCGGTATACTGAACGTGGTGGTAGTCTTCGTATTTCTTTTGAATGCCTTTGAGGATAGTGATTGTTTCTTCCACGGTTGGTTCATCGACCTTGACAGGCTGCATACGACGCTCTAGGGCAGCATCCTTTTCAATGATACGGTATTCATTGAGGGTAGTAGCACCGACTAGTTGCAGTTCCCCACGAGCAAGGGCGGGTTTGAGGATATTTCCTGCATCCATATTGCCATCGCCTGCAGAACCAGCACCGACAATTTCATGGATTTCATCGATAAAGAGGATGATGTCCTCACGTTTGCGAATTTCTTCCATGAGTTTTTGCATGCGTTCTTCAAATTGTCCACGGATACCCGTTCCTTGAACCAAGCTAACCACATCCAGACGGATGACTTGTTTACCTTGGAGTTTATGTGGAACATCGCCATCAACGATTTTCTGAGCTAGACCTTCGACAACGGCCGTTTTTCCGACACCTGGTTCACCGATAAGAACAGGATTATTCTTGGTTCTGCGATTGAGAATTTCGATGACACGGATAATCTCATCGTCGCGCCCAATAACGGGGTCAATATTTCCACGACGAGCAATTTCAGTTACGTTGATACCAAATTCTTCCAGCAGGCCTTTTTCTTGGCTTGGTGGAGGAGTTTGAGCAGGTCCACGATTTTGGGAACCATAACCGCCGTTACCACCGTAACCTCCACCTGATTGGGTTGGGGGAGTAGGAGGAGTGTTGTTAGAAGGTCTAAAATTGTTTAAGTCATTGAAGAAATCACCAAAAGGATCAAAGTCACGATTATTCAAATCTGTCATACCTTTAAAGAGGCTATTGTTAGGATCTGTTTTGATAATCTTATAGCAGTTTTGACAGAGGTCAATTTGCTTTTGTTTTCCATTGAGATTGGTGTAAAGATGAATTGTTGAGTCGTTGATTTTACAGTTTTGACAAAGCATACATCTACCTCGTTTCTTTCGTTAGCTTGACCTATCTAAAGGTCAAAAATAGTCAAATTTTTATACTCTCATTATAACAGGATTGGACTGTAAAGCAAGTAAAAAGATTGCAGCTTGGAGAAGTTGTTACAATGAAAATCTTTGTGAATTTGGACCATAAAAAAATCCTATTTGTGAGACAAAAAGGATTTTGGTTAGACATGCAGGGTGTAATCCCAGCTTGTTTTGTATTAGTAAAGGAGTTCGTAAATCTCCATTGCAATCAAGTCAATGCTATCAAACGTATAAGTTTCGCGAGCTTCGACATCACGAAGGGTAAAGATTGAGCCGTTTTCTTCGTCGTTGCTGTATGCAACTTCTGCAACAACAACTCCTTCGCGTTCAAAATTACGTTTTAAATTTCCGCCGTCTTTTGCCATTGCTTCCAGGCGGTTGATGATTCTAACCAAATGTGATTCCATTTTGATTCTCCTTCATTTCTTATCGTTACTATTTTACCATAAAGGAGGCCAACTTGACTAGAAAAAACTAAGATTTCTCGCTAAATCTACTAGTTTTAAGTTTTTTTGAATAAATAGGATAAAAAGTTTGAATTTTAATTCAATACATGTTATAATCATACAGTATTCTATTTTAGAAAGCAGTGTGACTATGAATTTTTCTTTTTTACCTAAGTATTTACCTTATTTTAACTATGGGGCAGTCGTGACGGTTCTCATTTCTATCTGTGTTGTCTTTTTGGGAACTATTTTGGGTGTTGTCTTGGCTTTTGGGCAACGTTCAAAGTTTAAACCGCTGGTTTGGCTGGCCAACTTGTACGTTTGGATTTTCCGTGGGACACCGATGATGGTTCAGATTATGATTGCCTTTGCCCTTATGCATATCAATGCTCCGACTATTCAGGTTGGAATTTTAGGTGTTGATCTTTCTCGTCTGATTCCAGGGATTTTGATTATCTCTATGAACAGTGGTGCTTATGTTTCTGAGACTGTTCGTGCTGGGATTAATGCGGTTCCAAAAGGTCAGCTAGAAGCAGCTTATTCGCTAGGGATTCGTCCTAAAAATGCCATGCGCTATGTGATTTTACCACAAGCTATCAAAAATATCTTGCCAGCCTTGGGGAACGAATTTATCACCATTATCAAGGATAGTTCCCTCTTATCAGCTATCGGTGTTATGGAGTTGTGGAATGGGGCTACAACAGTTTCTACAACAACCTATTTGCCTTTGACACCACTTTTATTTGCAGCCTTTTACTACTTGATTATGACTTCTATTTTGACAGTGGCTTTGAAAGCTTTTGAAAAACGTATGGGACAAGGAGATAAGAAATAATGACAGAAACCTTGATAAAAATCGAAAATTTACATAAATCCTTTGGAAAGAATGAAGTATTGAAGGGCATCAACCTCGAGATTAAAAGAGGAGAAGTTGTCGTTATCATCGGTCCTTCAGGTAGCGGGAAATCTACCTTGCTTCGTTCTATGAATTTGTTGGAAGAAGCGACCAAGGGGAAGGTTATCTTTGAGGGAGTCGATATTACGGACAAGAAGAATGACCTCTTTGCCATGCGTGAGAAGATGGGTATGGTTTTCCAACAATTTAATCTCTTTCCTAATATGACTGTGATGGAAAATATCACCTTGTCTCCTATCAAGACCAAAGGTGAAAGTAAGGCAATTGCAGAGAAGAGGGCCAAAGAGCTTTTGGAAAAAGTTGGTTTGCCAGATAAGGCAGATGCTTATCCACAGAGTTTGTCAGGTGGGCAGCAACAACGGATTGCCATCGCGCGTGGTTTAGCTATGGAACCAGATGTTTTGCTCTTTGACGAGCCAACTTCAGCCTTGGATCCTGAAATGGTAGGTGAGGTATTGGCTGTTATGCAAGACCTTGCCAAGTCAGGGATGACTATGGTTATCGTAACACATGAGATGGGATTTGCCCGTGAGGTGGCAGATCGTGTCATCTTTATGGCAGACGGTGTGGTTGTTGAAGACGGAACACCTGAGCAGATTTTTGAGCAAACCCAAGAACAACGGACTAAAGACTTCTTGAGTAAGGTTTTATAATCTATTTTAAAATTTCAAGACAAGATTAGTGAAAAGCTCGACCTGAGCTTTTTCTTATAGTTTGAAACTATAGGATAGCCTAGGAAAGAAGTGTTAGAGGGTGCTGGCAGTTTTTGGTATAATGGAAGATATTTGAAAGAAAAGAGAATTGATATGACACAGATTATTGATGGGAAAGCTTTAGCGGCCAAATTGCAGGGGCAGTTGGCTGAAAAGACTGCAAAATTAAAGGAAGAAACGGGACTAGTGCCTGGTTTGGTAGTGATTTTGGTTGGGAACAATCCAGCCAGCCAAGTCTACGTTCGCAACAAGGAACGTTCTGCCCTTGCGGCTGGTTTCCGTAGCGAAGTAGTGCGAGTTCCAGATACCATTACTCAAGAGGAATTGTTAGACTTGATTGCTAAATACAATCAAGATCCAGCTTGGCATGGGATTTTGGTCCAGTTGCCATTACCAAAACATATCGATGAAGAGTCAGTTTTATTAGCTATTGACCCAGAAAAGGATGTGGATGGTTTCCATCCGCTAAATATGGGGCGTCTTTGGTCTGGTCATCCAGTCATGATTCCATCAACACCCGCAGGGATTATGGAGATGTTTCATGAATATGGGATTGATTTAGAAGGTAAAAATGCGGTTGTCATCGGTCGTTCCAATATCGTCGGAAAACCTATGGCTCAGCTTCTTTTGGCCAAAAATGCGACGGTAACCTTGACTCACTCACGCACCCATAATCTTGCCAAGGTGGCTGCAAAAGCGGATATTCTTGTGGTCGCAATCGGTCGTGCTAAGTTTGTGACTGCTGACTTTGTCAAACCAGGTGCGGTTGTCATTGATGTTGGGATGAACCGCGATGAAAATGGTAAGCTCTGTGGAGATGTGGATTATGAGGCGGTTGCCCCACTTGCTAGCCACATCACGCCAGTCCCTGGAGGTGTCGGTCCTATGACCATTACTATGCTAATGGAGCAAACTTATCAGGCAGCACTTCGGACATTGGATAGAAAATAAGAGAAACATTCGATTATTTTCTATAGCTATATATAAAATGGCAGAAATGAATATTAAATTTTAGATATAAGATTACCAAAGGAGGCCTGCGCCTCCTTTTTGTTGTATAATGGAGTGAGGTGATTAGATGATTTTAGAAATTTATAATGGGGAATATAGTTTACAATGGGATGGAATATACTACTTATCACTAATTGATTATCCAAATATTCAAGAATGGGAATTAGAAAAAATTGCTAAATTTATAGCTTACGAAAAACTTCATAAACGTCAAACAAGTATTGAGTGTGCTGATTCTTGTTTAAAAAAAGAGATTTTAGATTACATCTTTCAGCATCCCTTTCTGCCACCATTTATCCCTACAAATAAAATAGTAGCCTCGACTTATGATCTACATAAGAGGTTAGTGACTTCAGACTACTGTAGTCATACTACGACTATAGATGCAGCGATTTCTATCTTTAAAATAGGTCAGATCTTATCTGCTGTGAAAGCTTTTGGGCGAGATGCTGAGGAGTTGGTTTTGGATAGTCGAAATGCTGCATCGGATCCGATAGATTATTTTGACTATGTCATGTTAGGGTGGTCAAATACAAGTTCTGGTTATCGATTAGCGATGGAGCGTTTGTTAGGACGGGCACCGTCTGAGGAGGAATTGCAAGAAAAGTTCATTCCTGGTGTTAGTTTTCATTTTCTGTATGAAGAATTAATTCAAGCACCAGGTTATATGTTTGATGGCTACCATGTTGCAAAAATTAAGGACATGTTGAATTTATTTAGTGAGTTGTATATTTGCATTATTCCAACTCATAATAAGAGCCAATTTGAAAATATTATTCCAACTAAAATACAAGATAGGGTGCATTATCTTGACTATGCTGGAGAAGACTTAGAGGAGTGGACTAAGAAAGTCTATCAAGTTGTTTTAAAACAATCAGATAAAGGATAGTTGAGGAAAAAACGATGAAAGTGATTGATCAAGCTCTACTAGAAAAAGTTATTATTGAACGTTCTCGTACAAGTCATAAAGGGGACTACGGTCGTCTGCTGTTGCTGGGTGGGACTTATCCTTATGGTGGTGCCATCATCATGGCTGCTTTGGCGGCTGTAAAAAGCGGTGCAGGATTGGTGACTGTTGGAACAGATAGGGAAAATATCTCAGCTTTGCACAGTCATTTACCTGAGGCTATGGCCTTTTCTCTTCAAGACCAGCAATTGTTAAAAGAGCAATTGGAGAAGGCAGAAGTTGTCTTGCTGGGGCCTGGCTTACGAGACGATGCTTTTGGAGAAGATCTACTCAAACAGGTCTTTGCTGGCTTAAAACAGAATAAGATTTTGATTGTAGACGGAGGTGCTTTGACCATTCTTGCTAGAACAAGTTTGTCATTTCCGTCTAACCAGCTTATCCTAACTCCTCACCAAAAAGAATGGGAAAAATTATCTGGAATTACGATTGAAAAGCAAAAGGAAGATGCAACGGCGAGTGCCTTGACTTCCTTTCCTCAAGGAACAATTTTGGTGGAGAAAGGCCCAGCTACTCGTATTTGGGAAGTTGGCCAATCTGATTATTACCAGTTACAGGTTGGTGGTCCCTATCAGGCAACTGGGGGAATGGGAGATACTCTGGCTGGGATGATTGCAGGATTTGTAGGCCAATTTCGACAGGCCAGTCTCTACGAGCGTGTAACCGTAGCGACTCATCTTCATTCAGCCATAGCCCAAGAATTAGCTCAAGAACATTATGTGGTCTTGCCAACGGAAATTAGTAATTGTCTTCCTAAAGTAATGAATAAAATATCTCCAAAAAGACTGGGATAAAATTCAATTTCAGGAGAAAACGAAGTAAATATTACCACAATAAAACGCATAATATCAAGGTTTTAATGCCTGATACTATGCGTTTTGACTTTAAAGCCTTTTTGCTTTGTCTCTATTTTGGAGCAAGCTTCTGCTCAGTATGTTTTATAATTTCTCGTTGATAAATCGGATAAACTGGTTCCACCAAACTTTTAAGAAGAAGGCTTTTTCAACTTTCTTTTCTGCTACCATTTCGAAACTAGAACGTTCTGTGGTAATGTAACCTTGACCAATCAAGTCCTTGTCTTCGTAAGTCAGATGACCAACCACTGTTCCAGCTTCAAGTGGTGCTGGGATTGCTTTAGAATCAGGTGTGAATTGAATAGATTGGGAAGATTGATTCCCGACACGTTCAATTAGATAGATATCCTCTGGGGCCACTGCAGTGACCGTATCTTCTTTTCCATCTTGTACAGGGGCTTTGCTATCTTGATAGGCATCTCCTTTTTGAACTATTTTACGAAGTGTGAATGTAGAAGAGATATAATCCATTAGTGAAGATGTAGCTGTGAAACGAGCGTAAGGATTATTGGCTTGATGATCTGCATTCAAAACAACTGTGATAACTCTCATTCCTTTTTCGACAGTAGTGCCAACAAAAGACTCTCCAGCCTTATCTGTTGTTCCTGTTTTTAGTCCATCAAAACCACCACGGTAAGCAGGCATGCCTTCTAACATGTAGTTGGTCGAAGTGATTGTCATCCCAGCAAAAGTAGATGAAGGTTTTTTGGTGATTTCCAAGACTTGTGGGTATTTTTTGATGAGGTTACGAGCAACGATAGCAACATCATAAGCGCTGAGCTTATTTTCATCATCTTTATTAGACCCTGGGTAAATGTTATCTCCTAGAGTCTCGTTGTTCAGACCAGTTGTATTGACAACGGTGGCATCTTTGATTCCCCATTCCAAGAGTTTGGCCCGCATCATATCAACGAAGTCTTTCTCTGAGCCAGCAATTTTCTCAGCTAGGGCAATAGCGGCGCTGTTGGCACTAGATACCAGGGTTGCTTCCAGCAACTCTTCCACAGTATAATTACGGGCCTCCATAGGAACATTACTGGCTTCAGAATTTGTCGTTAATTGATAAGGATAATCAGAAATATCTACCGGGGTGGATAGTGTGATGCTTCCATTTTCTAGTGCTTCATAGACCAGATAAATGGTAAGTAGTTTTGTTATAGAAGCAATTTCGACAGGTTGCGTTGCATCTTTTTCATAGAGAATTTTCCCCGTATTGGCTTCAACAGCAATGGCATGTTTTGCAGCAACATTAAAATCTTGAGCAGCAACAGTAGATGCTGAGCCAATAAGGGATAGGCTTAGTAGAGTTAAAATGATTTTTTTCATAGTAAGTTTATTCTAACATAAAGAAAAAAATATTCCCAGTTTCATGATAGAAGAAAGAAGCTTTTTTGAAAGTATGGTAAAATAGATGAATGGAGGTAGCTCATGTTTCGTAAGAATAAATTATTTTTTTGGACCAGTGAGATTTTATTATTAACAATCATCTTCTATTTATGGAGAGAGATGGGAGCGATTATTACACCTTTTGTAAGCGTCGTAAACACCATCATGATTCCTTTTCTTCTAGGTGGTTTTTTATATTATTTGACCAATCCTATTGTAAATTTTTTACAAAAGTATTTCAAAATTAATCGTATCTTTGGTATTCTACTAACTTTGTGTGCCTTGGTTTGGGGGTTAGTTATTGGGGTAGTCTATCTCTTACCGATTTTGGTTAATCAGTTGACCAGCTTGATTGCGACTAGCCAGACTATCTACAGTCGTTTGCAAGATTTGATTGTGGATTTATCTACTTATCCAGCCTTTCAAAATTTAGATATTCAAGCGACTATTCAGCAGTTAAATCTATCCTATGTAGATATTTTACAAAATATCCTAAATAGTGTTACCAATAGTGTCGGAAGTGTCCTATCAGCTCTCTTTAGTACCGTTTTGATTATTATTATGACCCCTGTATTTTTGGTTTATTTTTTGTTAGATGGTCACAAATTTTTACCGATGCTTGAGCGCACTGTTTTAAAGAGAGATAAGTTGCATATTGCAGGTCTGCTAAAAAATTTGAATGCGACAATTGCTCGGTACATTAGTGGAGTCGCAATTGATGCGATTATTATTGGTTGTTTGGCCTTTATCGGATATAGCGTTATTGGTTTAAAATACGCTTTAGTCTTTGCCATCTTTTCAGGCTTAGCCAATCTCATTCCTTATGTAGGACCAAGTATTGGTTTGATTCCAATGATTGTCGCAAATGTCTTTACTGATCCTCATAGAATGCTGATTGCAGTTGTTTACATGCTGATTATTCAGCAAGTGGATGGGAACATCCTCTACCCTAGAATTGTTGGTGGTGTGATGAAGGTTCATCCAATTACGATTTTGGTATTACTTTTGTTATCAAGTAATATTTATGGTGTCATTGGTATGATTGTCGCAGTACCAACCTATTCTATCTTAAAAGAAATTTCTAAGTTCTTATCTCGTTTGTATGAAAATCATAAAATAATGAAAGAACGAGAAATAGAATTAGCTAAGTAAAAGTCAGGAGCCCCCTGATTTTTCTTTTTATAGTGATAGGAGTAGCAGTGCTGATTATATTAGCTGATTAAGAATAATTCACAAAAACTTTGTAAAACACTTGCAATTTAGCTGAAATTTGATAAAATAGTAAGGAAAGTTAGACTGTATTGCCTACTGTCTATCTATAAAATATATTTTATTGGAGGCTTTTACTCAAATGGCAAAAGAAAAATACGATCGTAGTAAACCACACGTTAACATTGGTACTATCGGACACGTTGACCACGGTAAAACTACCCTAACTGCAGCTATCACAACTGTTTTGGCACGTCGCTTGCCTTCATCAGTTAACCAACCTAAAGACTATGCGTCTATCGATGCTGCTCCAGAAGAACGCGAACGCGGTATCACAATCAACACTGCGCACGTTGAGTACGAAACTGAAAAACGTCACTACGCTCACATCGACGCTCCAGGACACGCGGACTACGTTAAAAACATGATCACTGGTGCCGCTCAAATGGACGGAGCTATCCTTGTAGTAGCTTCAACTGACGGACCAATGCCACAAACTCGTGAGCACATCCTTCTTTCACGTCAGGTTGGTGTTAAACACCTTATCGTCTTCATGAACAAGATTGACTTGGTTGACGACGAAGAATTGCTTGAATTGGTTGAAATGGAAATCCGTGACCTCTTGTCAGAATACGACTTCCCAGGTGACGATCTTCCAGTTATCCAAGGTTCAGCTCTTAAAGCTCTTGAAGGTGACTCTAAATTTGAAGACATCATCATGGAGTTGATGGCTACTGTTGATGAGTACATTCCAGAACCAGAACGTGACACTGACAAACCATTGCTTCTTCCAGTCGAAGACGTATTCTCAATCACTGGACGTGGTACAGTTGCTTCAGGACGTATCGACCGTGGTACTGTTCGTGTCAACGACGAAATCGAAATCGTTGGTATCAAAGAAGAAACTTCAAAAGCAGTTGTTACTGGTGTTGAAATGTTCCGTAAACAACTTGACGAAGGTCTTGCCGGAGATAACGTAGGTGTTCTTCTTCGTGGTGTTCAACGTGACGAAATCGAACGTGGACAAGTTATTGCTAAACCAGGTTCAATCAACCCACACACTAAATTCAAAGGTGAAGTTTACATCCTTACTAAAGAAGAAGGTGGACGTCACACTCCATTCTTCAACAACTACCGTCCACAATTCTACTTCCGTACTACTGACGTTACAGGTTCAATCGAACTTCCAGCAGGTACTGAAATGGTAATGCCTGGTGATAATGTGACAATCGACGTTGAGTTGATCCACCCAATCGCCGTAGAACAAGGTACTACATTCTCTATCCGTGAGGGTGGACGTACTGTTGGTTCAGGTATGGTTACAGAAATCGAAGCTTAATTCGATTTAGTTCCCAGAAGAACAATTATTTAAGTCAGACACTAAAAGAATCTTGCTTTGCAAGGTTCTTTTTTTAAAAAATAAAAAGATAGACCTGGTAAAGTCCAGATCTATCTAATGAGTTATTTCCAAGTGACTAGTTCGCTCCAAACACTAACATTCGATATAGTAGAGGTTTCACTAGCTGGAACCCATTTGTTGGTGCCTAAGTATCTAACTTCTAATTTACGAACGTTTACTGTGTAAGATGCTTTTAGTCTAATATAACCATAAGTGTAGGGTGGTACGTTATGGGAGACTGAGTGATTTAAACTAAGTCCAGCTCCAGACTCCGGAGCAGAAAAGCTAACACCTGCACCTACAGTCAGAGTAGCTCCAGCTTTTCCACCATAGGCAGTTGAACTTACAGGACCTGATGTGGTGCTTTTCTTGTAAGAGTGAGAGTATTTAGTTCTATAGTCTGCAACACCAGTTGCATTAGAACGAGTCTGATACGTAGATTTAGACTCTAAATAGGCGTCTCTAAGTTCAGTCGTATAAAATGACAATAACTCTCCTGTGTTGATATCTTTTACAATACGATTAGATACAATTTCATAATTTGTACCAGGATAGACATCAGCAAAAACCGTAGATGTTGTGACTAAGAATAATAGACTTGATAGTAGAGAGAAAAACAATAGTTTCAGTTTAATCACAACAAATTTCCTTTCTTCATGAGTAAAAGATTATTTTTTCAATCCTTTGAAAGTTATAATGCAACCCGAAATAATACTGAGAGTTCCTACAGGTCTCCAATATAGTTGCCAAAAGAATAAATTTATTCTTTCTTTCAGTGTCGCATAGGGTTCGGCATAATAGGGGTTGATGTGAAATAATAAAAAACCAAAACATAAAACTATGATTCCAGTTAAGAATAAAATGTCCTTATTTACTTTCCTCATAAAACCTCCTTTTATTTTATTTAAAGCGCTTTCTATTATTAGTATACGTCAAAAAAAGAAAAAAACAAGTCTATTTATTTATTTTTTTATATGGTATAATAGAATAGTTGGAGAGTTTTTATATAGCTTTAAAAGGCTGATGTGAAACACCTTGTATTTTGCAAAAGAAAAATCTCTCGTTCAAATAAGAGTAATAGAAAAGTGAACTACATCCTCAAAGTTAGATTTTTTGTCTGACTTTGGGGATGCAGTTCATTTTTTACCAAGCCTCATTGAGGACTTTATTTGATATAGAGTTCTTGATTTTTCAAGACAATTTCACGTACGCTCGCAAATTTCTTGAGTTTTTTGATTTCTTCTGGATGAGTGACGAGAGTGATAACATAACCTTCCTTGCCCATACGGCCAGTACGGCCAGCACGGTGAGTGTAGGTTTCGCTATCTCTAGGAATATCAAAGTTTACGACGCATTCTAGGCTATCGATATCAATCCCACGAGCCAGAAGGTCAGTTGCAAGAAGCAGGGTTAGTTGCTTGTCTTTAAACTTTTCTAAGATGACTTTTCTAAATTTGACATTAACATCACTAGCGAGGGAAACAGCCAAGATATCCCGATACTGTAGTTTTTCTTCTGCACTTCCAAGGTCTGATAGGCTGTTAAAGAAGACAAGACCTCGGAAATCCTCTACATGAGACAGTTTTCGTAGCATATCCACACGATGGCGTTGCTCTACCTGCATGTAGAAATGTTGGATGTTGTCCAATTTTTGGTCAGAAAGATCAATGGTACGTGTGTTAGGCGCAATCTTTTCTTGGTCAAACTTGGTCGTCGCACTCATGTAGACGAGTTGGTGGTCACGCGGTGCGTAGTGAGTGATTTTCTCCACAAAGTGTATCTGAGAATCATCGAGCAATTGGTCAAATTCATCTAGAATGATGGTTTCCACATTCATCATCTTGATTTTTTTCAATTTAATTAGTTCAAAGATACGACCAGGGGTTCCAATCAGAATTTCTGGTCCTTTTTTTAGGCGTTCAATCTGGCGTTTCTGACTCGAACCCGATAAGAAGAGTTGGGCAGTTAAGCCGATGGCTTCAGCCCACGTTTTACATACATCAAAAATCTGTCCAGCCAGTTCTGTATTAGGCGCTAGAATCAAGAGTTGTTGGGCTTTTTTCTTTTGTAGTCTGAGAAGACTTGGTAGAAGGTAAGCTAGGGTTTTACCAGTTCCTGTTGGGCTCACCCCTAGGAGGTTTTCTCCAGCAAGAAGGGGCTCAAATAGTTGAGTTTGAATGGGAGTAAATTCTTGGAAACCGAGTTGATCACTCAATTTTTGCCATTCAGTCGGTAGTTTGGTTTTCATTTTCTGCCTCAAATCTAATGCCAGCAGTCTGGCGCATGGTATATAGTAGCTCATGAACAGAACTTGCATCATCCAGCCAAGTTTGGTAGAGATTCAGATCTGGTTGCTGGAGCATGTGTGCAAATGCAGCGACTTCCTCAGTCATCGTATGGGGAGCCTGTTGGATAGGGAGTTGAACTTGATTGCCTTGATGGTCGGTAAAAATAGCCGAGCGAACATGCTCAATCGTGTTGAGAGTCAAGGTTCCATCTGTCGTATAAATCTCGCAAGGAAGATTGGAAGTGATGTTTTTACCAGCTTTGATATGAACTTGAAAGTCAGGGTAGAAGAGGATGCCATCGCCATATAGGTCAATGCTATTGTTAAGCTGTTGAGCCTGATAAGTGGCGTTCTCAGCCTTTCCAAAGAGGCGAACGGCAGCGTAGAGAGGATAAATCCCCAAATCCATGAGGGCTCCACCAGCAAAACGCTCTGAAAAGACATTGGGCGTATGACCAGCCAACAAGTCAGGCATCTTTGAAGAATACTTGGCATAGTTGAAATCTGCTCCCAAAACTTGTTTGTCTGCTAAAAAGTTTTTGATAGTAGTAAAAGTTTTCTCATGGTAATTACGAGCTGCTTCGAAGATAAAACAGTGATTTTTCTTAGCTGTTTGAATCAAATCCAGCCATTCTTGTGGCTGAGTGACAGCTGGCTTTTCAAGAATGACGTGTTTACCTGCAGATAATGCAGTTTTTGCCTGAGCAAAATGCAAGGAGTTTGGGCTAGCAATATAGATCATATCAAAGGAGCTCTTGAAGAAGTCCTCTACTTGATCAAAGAGTTGGATATTCTGATAGCGAGAAGCAAAGGTTGTCGCAGTTTCTGGTTTTCTAGAATAGACTGCGACCAGCTGGTATTCTCTACTAGCATGGGCTGCTTCTATGAAGTGATGGCTGATAGCGCCTGTTCCGATGACACCTAATTTAAGCATAGATACTCCTTTTCCGATTTCAAATCCTTCTTTCATTATAACATAGATAGACGGGACTATCCAACAGAGGGTGAAAAATTTCAAATAAGCTACTAGGCCTTTTCCAAAGAAAGTGGTACAATAATGAGATGAGTAAATGAAATGGGAGGGAAAATGAGGTTACTACCTATAAGAAAAATATCACGTCAGTCTAAGAGGCTAGCGCTTTTTTTGACTTTTTGTGCAGGATATGTAGACGCCTATACTTTTATTGTGCGAGGGAATACTCTTGTAGCTGGACAAACTGGGAATGTAGTCTTTCTTTCAGTAGAATTAATCCAAAATAATGTTTCAGATGTTAGGGACAAGGTTCTCACCTTGCTAGCTTTTATGATGGGGGTCTTTTTATTAACCGTTTATAAGGAAAAATTGAGAATTGTGAAAAAGCCAATTCTGTCACTGATTCCTTTGGCAATCTTATCAATAGTTATTGGTTTTGTGCCTCAGACTGTGGATAATGTCTATATAGTGCCGTCCTTGGCCTTCTGTATGGGACTGGTGACAACTGCTTTTGGAGAAGTGTCGGGGATTGCTTATAATAATGCCTTTATGACAGGGAACATCAAACGGACCATGTTGGCTTTTGGGGATTATTTTAGGACCAAGCACACACCATTTTTACGTGAAGGGATTATCTTTGTAAGCCTGCTTAGTAGTTTTGTCCTTGGCGTTGTCTTTTCAGCGTATTTGACGATTTTCTATAATGAAAAGACTATTCTTGGTGTTCCTATTATGATGAGCATTTTTTACATCAGTATGCTTTCTGCCTCGTGGCGGAAAAAAGTAAAAGAAAAAGCTTCATTTTAGGTGTTATTACTTGTAAGAAAATAGGAGATATGCTATACTTGAAGAGTTGACTATGCACGTTCCTGTGCAACCGCACGAACATCGTTGCTCGTCGTATAACAAATTTAAACTTCGTCATTGTCGCCTTGCCTAACATAAGTTATGCCTTCGGCTCAATTCCTAGTTTATTCTTTGTTATACTTAGAGCTCTTCTTTTAAGTGGTTCGTCCCACGATGCTAGGCGAGTCTTCACAAAAAATTCGGGGAAACCCATAAAAATCATAGGAGGTGCATAATGAGCACATACGCAATTATCAAAACTGGCGGAAAACAAGTTAAAGTTGAAGTTGGTCAAGCAGTTTACGTTGAAAAATTGAACGTTGAAGCTGGTCAAGAAGTTACTTTTAACGAAGTTGTTCTTGTTGGTGGTGAAAACACTGTTGTCGGAACTCCACTTGTTGCTGGAGCTACTGTAGTTGGAACTGTTGAAAAACAAGGAAAACAAAAGAAAGTTGTTACTTACAAGTACAAACCTAAAAAAGGTAGCCACCGTAAACAAGGTCACCGTCAACCATATACTAAAGTTGTCATCAACGCAATCAACGCTTAATTTTAAGGAGAACACATGATACAAGCAGTCTTTGAGAGAGCCGAAGATGGCGAGCTGAGGAGTGCGGAAATTACTGGACACGCCGAGAGTGGCGAATACGGCTTAGATGTCGTGTGTGCATCGGTTTCTACGCTTGCCATTAACTTTATCAATTCCATTGAAAAATTTGCAGGCTATGAACCAATCCTAGAATTAAACGAAGATGAAGGTGGCTATCTGATGGTTGAGATTCCAAAAGATCTTCCTTCACACCAGAGAGAAATGACCCAGTTATTCTTTGAATCATTTTTCTTAGGTATGGCAAACTTATCGGAGAACTCTTCAGAGTTCGTCCAAACCAGAGTTATCACAGAAAACTAACACGGAGGAAAACATTATGTTAAAAATGACTCTTAACAACTTGCAACTTTTCGCCCACAAAAAAGGTGGAGGTTCTACATCAAACGGACGTGATTCACAAGCAAAACGTCTTGGAGCTAAAGCAGCTGACGGACAAACTGTAACAGGTGGATCAATCCTTTACCGTCAACGTGGTACACATATCTACCCAGGTGTAAACGTTGGACGTGGTGGAGATGATACTTTGTTCGCTAAAGTTGAGGGCGTAGTACGCTTTGAACGTAAAGGACGCGATAAAAAACAAGTTTCTGTTTACCCAATCGCAAAATAATGCCTAAAAACGGCTTGAAATAAGGCTTTCCGAGTTTTCGGAGAGCCTATTTTTTTGTTTTGATACCCATGATTTTTTCGTTCTTAGTGTAGATGAATTTTATGAGTGACATTATTTTTCTTCGATGGAAAACTTCTAAAATATGGTATAATGAAAAGATAAAGAAGTTGGGAGTAGAAGATGAACATTCAACAATTACGCTATGTTGTGGCTATTGCCAATAGTGGTACTTTCCGTGAAGCTGCTGAAAAGATGTATGTTAGTCAGCCGAGTCTGTCTATTTCTGTTCGCGATTTGGAAAAAGAATTGGGCTTTAAGATTTTCCGTCGGACCAGCTCAGGGACTTTCTTGACCCGTCGTGGTATGGAATTTTATGAAAAAGCGCAAGAATTGGTCAAGGGATTTGATATTTTTCAAAATCAGTATGCCAATCCTGAGGAAGAAAAGGATGAATTTTCCATTGCCAGTCAGCACTATGACTTCTTGCCACCAACTATTACGGCCTTTTCAGAGCGCTATCCTGATTACAAAAATTTCCGTATTTTTGAGTCTACTACAGTTCAAATCTTAGACGAAGTAGCGCAAGGGCATAGTGAGATTGGGATTATCTACCTCAACAATCAAAATAAAAAAGGGATTATGCAACGGGTTGAAAAGTTAGGCCTTGAGGTCATTGAATTGATTTCCTTCCATACCCATATTTATCTTCGTGAGGGTCATCCTTTGGCTCAGAAAGAGGAATTGGTCATGGAGGATTTAGCGGATCTACCGACAGTTCGTTTTACCCAAGAGAAAGACGAGTACCTTTATTATTCAGAGAACTTTGTCGATACCAGTGCTAGCTCACAGATGTTTAATGTGACAGACCGTGCTACCTTGAATGGTATTTTGGAGCGGACGGATGCCTATGCGACTGGATCTGGATTTTTAGATAGTGACAGTGTCAATGGTATCACAGTTATTCGTCTCAAGGATAACCTAGATAATCGCATGGTCTATGTTAAACGTGAGGAAGTGGAGCTGAGTCAGGCTGGAACTCTTTTCGTAGAAGTCGTGCAAGAATATTTTGATCAAAAGAGGAAATCATGAAAAAAAGAGGAATAGTGGCAGTCATTATACTGCTTTTGATTGGGCTTGATCAGTTGGTAAAATCCTATATCGTCCAGCAGATTCCACTGGGTGAAGTGCGCTCTTGGATTCCCAATTTCGTTAGTTTGACTTACCTGCAAAATCGAGGTGCAGCCTTTTCTATCTTACAAGATCAGCAGTTGTTATTCGCTGTCATTACTCTGGTTGTCGTGGTAGGTGCCATTTGGTATCTACATAAACACATGGAGGACTCACTCTGGATGGTCTTGGGTTTGACCTTGATTATCGCGGGTGGTCTTGGAAACTTTATTGACAGGATCAGTCAGGGCTTTGTTGTGGATATGTTCCACTTTGACTTTATAAATTTTGCAATTTTCAATGTGGCAGATAGCTATCTGACTGTTGGAGTGATTATTTTATTAATTGCAATGCTAAAAGAGGAAATAAATGGAAATTAAAATTGAAACTGGTGGCCTGCGTTTGGATAAGGCTTTGTCGGATTTGACAGAATTATCACGTAGTCTCGCGAATGAACAAATCAAATCAGGCCAGGTCTTGGTCAATGGTCAAGTCAAGAAAGCTAAGTACACGGTCCAAGAGGGCGATGTCGTCACTTACCATGTGTCAGAACCAGAGGTATTAGAGTATGTGGCTGAGAATCTTCCGCTAGACATCATCTACCAAGATGAGGATGTGGCCGTCGTTAACAAGCCTCAAGGAATGGTAGTGCATCCGAGTGCTGGTCATACCAGTGGGACCCTAGTAAATGCCCTTATGTATCATATTAAGGACTTGTCGGGTATCAATGGGGTTTTGCGTCCAGGAATTGTTCACCGTATTGATAAGGATACGTCAGGCCTTCTCATGATTGCTAAAAATGATGAGGCGCATCTAGCACTTGCCCAAGAACTCAAGGATAAAAAGTCTCTCCGCAAATATTGGGCGATTGTTCATGGAAATCTGCCTAATGATCGTGGTGTGATTGAAGCGCCGATTGGCCGTAGTGAAAAAGACCGTAAGAAACAGGCTGTGACTGCTAAAGGGAAGCCTGCAGTTACCCGTTTCCACGTTTTGGAACGCTTTGGAGATTATAGCTTAGTGGAGTTACAACTGGAGACAGGGCGCACCCATCAAATCCGTGTTCACATGGCTTATATTGGCCATCCAGTCGCTGGTGATGAAGTCTATGGTCCTCGTAAGACACTTAAGGGGCATGGACAATTTCTTCATGCCAAGACTTTAGGTTTTACTCATCCGAGAACAGGTGAGACCTTAGAATTTACAGCAGATATCCCAGAGATTTTTAAGGAAACTTTGGAGAGATTAAGGAAGTAAGAATGAAGAAGAAATTGATTAGTTTAGCACTTGCAAGCACTTTTTTAGGTTTGTCATGGTATGGAAATGTTCAAGCTCAAGAAAGTTCAGGAAATAAAATCCACTTTATCAATGTTCAAGAAGGTGGCAGTGATGCGATTATTCTTGAAAGTAATGGACATTTTGCCATGGTGGATACAGGAGAAGATTATGATTTCCCAGATGGAAGTGATTCTCGGTATCCATGGAGAGAAGGAATTGAAACATCTTATAAGCATGTTCTGACAGACCGTGTTTTGCGCCATTTAAAGGAATTAGGTGTCCAAAAGCTTGATTTTATTTTGGTTACTCATACCCACAGTGACCATATTGGAAATGTTGATGAATTATTGTCTACCTATCCAGTTGACCGAGTTTATCTTAAAAAATATAGTGATAATCGTATTACTAATTCTGAGCGTTTATGGGATAATCTGTATGGCTATGATAAGGTTTTACAGACTGCCGCCGAAAAAGGTGTTTCAGTTATTCAAAATATCACAAAAGGGGATGCTCATTTTCAGTTTGGAGACATGGATATTCAACTCTATAACTATGAAAATGAAACTGATTTATCAGGTGAATTAAAGAAAATTTGGGATGATAATTCCAATTCCTTGATTAGTGTGGTGAAAGTCAATGGCAAGAAAATTTACCTTGGGGGAGACTTAGATAATGTTCATGGAGCAGAAGACAAGTATGGTCCTCTTATTGGAAAAGTTGATTTGATGAAGTTTAATCATCACCATGATACCAACAAATCAAATACCAAGGATTTCATCAGAAATTTGAGTCCGAGTTTGATTGTTCAAACCTCGGATAGTCTACCTTGGAAAAATGGTGTTGACAGTGAGTATGTTAATTGGCTCAAAGAACGAGGAATTGAGAGAATTAATGCAGCCAGCAAAGACTATGATGCAACAGTTTTTGATATTCGAAAAGATGGGTTTGTCAATATTTCAACGTCCTACAAGTCGATTCCAAGTTTTCAAGCTGGTTGGCATAAGAGTGCATATGGTAATTGGTGGTATCAAGCGCCTGATTCTACAGGAGAATATGCTGTCGGTTGGAATGAAATCGAAGGTGAATGGTATTACTTTAACCAAAGAGGTATCTTGTTACAGAATCAATGGAAAAAATGGAACAATCATTGGTTCTATTTAACAGACTCTGGTGCTTCTGCAAAAAATTGGAAGAAAATCGATGGAACCTGGTATTATTTCAACAAAGAAAAACAGATGGAAATTGGTTGGGTAAATACTGGAGGTCAGAACTATTATTTATCAAACGATGGTTCTATGAAGACAAGTTGGCTTCAATATAAGGGTCAATGGTATTACTTTGCTCAATCAGGGGAAATGAAAACGGGTTGGGTAAAAGATAAAGAAACCTGGTACTATATGGATTCCACTGGTATCATGAAGACAGGTGAGATAGAAGTTGCTGGTCATCATTATTATCTAGAAGAATCAGGAGCTATGAAGCAAGGCTGGCATAAAAAGGTAAATGATTGGTACTTCTACAATACAGATGGTTCACGAGCTGTTGGTTGGATCAAAGACAAGGACAAATGGTACTTCTTGAAAGAAAATGGTCAATTACTTGTGAACGGTAAGACACCAGAAGGCTATACTGTTGATTCAAGTGGTGCCTGGTTAGTGGATGTTCCGGTAGAGAAATCGGCTACAACTAGAGCGACAAGTAATTCAGATTTAAAAGTATCCAATGAAGCAGTGAAAAAAGATCTTGGAAATACGGAGACGAGCCAACATAAAAGTGGTACAAGTTCTTCAGCTAGTCAAGATTTGACTTCATCAACTTCACAAAGCTCTGAAGCGAATGCAAACAAATCGGAATCAGAACAGTAGTAAACATTAGTATCTTAAAAATATGATTAAAGCGCTATTCTTAGGAGTAGCGATTTTTCTTTTTATTTAAAAAGGGGACAAAAGGGGTGAGTAAGTAATTTCCTAACTGTCTAACTCAACCTAAAAATCCTCAATCGTAGTGATTGAGGATTGAGCAAATAAATCTTAAACAATACCTTGGGCAATCATAGCGTTTGCTACATTTTCAAAGGCAGCAATGTTAGCTCCTGCTAGGTAGTCTTTATCAAGACCATATGTTTCTGAAGTTGTTTTAGCTGTGTTGAAGATGTTTGTCATGATATCTTTGAGACGTCCATCAACTTCTTCACGAGTCCATGAGAGGCGAAGACTATTTTGGCTCATTTCGAGGGCTGAAACGGCTACACCACCAGCGTTGGCAGCTTTGGCAGGTCCGTAGAAGACACCATTATCTTTGTAAACTTTGATGGCATCAAGGTCGCTTGGCATGTTGGCACCTTCAGATACACAGATAACTCCTTGAGCAACCAAGCGTTTAGCTGCTTCACCATTGATTTCGTTTTGAGTAGCACATGGAAGAGCGATGTCATAGTTTCCAGCGTAAGTCCATACAGAACCTTCATGGTATGTTGCAGTTGCTTTTTCGGCAGCATACTCAGTCAAACGAGCGCGACGTTTTTCTTTAACATCAACCAAAAGATCAAAGTCGATACCATTTTCATCAATGACATAACCATTTGAGTCAGATACAGAGATAACAGTTGCACCGAGTTCAGTTGCTTTTTGAAGAGCGTATTGAGCAACGTTACCAGAACCTGAAATAACCACTTTCTTACCAGCAAAGCTGTTACCGTTAGCTTTGAGCATTTCTTCAGTATAGTAAACCAAACCGTAACCAGTTGCTTCTGGACGGATCAAGCTACCACCAAATCCAAGAGGTTTACCAGTCAAGACACCAGCATCAAATTGGTTGAGGCGTTTGTATTGACCATAAAGGTAACCAATCTCACGTCCACCAACACCGATATCACCAGCAGGGACGTCAAGAGATGGTCCGATGTATTTTTGCAATTCTGTCATAAAGCTTTGGCAGAAGCGCATCACTTCAGCATCTGTTTTACCTTTAGGATCGAAGTCTGATCCACCTTTACCTCCACCGATAGGAAGTCCAGTTAAGACATTTTTAAAGATTTGTTCAAATCCGAGGAATTTCAAGATCCCTTGGTTTACAGTTGGGTGGAAACGAAGTCCGCCTTTGTATGGTCCAACAGCTGAGTTGAATTGAACACGGTAACCGCGGTTTACTTGAACTTTTCCATCACGGTCAACCCAAGGAACACGGAAAGAAATCACACGCTCAGGCTCAGTAATACGTGCTAAGATATTTTCTTCGATATACTCAGGGTGTTTTTCAAATACAGGTTCCAAAGTGTTGAAAAATTCTTCAACAGCTTGGAGGAATTCAGCCTCGTGCCCGTTACGAGCTTTTACAGTTTCAAACACGCTTTGGATATATTCTTTAGCAGATGTCATATCGTTCTCCTTTTGTTGTTATATTTTATTACATGAGCCATTATAGCAGAATTTTTTTTGAGTGTAAAGAAAAAAACAGAAATTTTCTAAAAATTCTTTCAATTTATAAAACCGAACGTTTTAGATAGAAATTAGTTTCTCAAAGAGAAAAGCTGAAAATATGGTATAATATTAGAAATAAATGGAATCCGGAGGATCAGAATCATGGTATCAACGAAAACACAAATTGCTGGTTTTGAGTTTGACAATTGCTTGATGAATGCAGCAGGTGTAGCTTGTATGACGATAGAGGAGCTAGAAGGGGTTAAAAACTCAGCGGCAGGAACCTTTGTGACTAAGACAGCGACCTTGAACTTCCGTCAGGGAAATCCTGAGCCACGCTATCAAGATGTTCCACTTGGTTCCATCAACTCTATGGGTTTGCCAAATAATGGCTTAGACTATTATTTGGACTATCTTTTGGACTTGCAGGAAAAAGAGCCAAACCGAACTTTCTTCTTATCTCTAGTCGGCATGTCTCCAGAAGAAACCCATACTATCTTGAAAAAAGTCCAAGAGAGTGATTTTCGTGGTCTGACTGAGCTAAACCTCTCCTGTCCAAATGTTCCAGGTAAACCTCAGATTGCCTATGATTTTGAGACAACAGATCGGATTTTGGCAGAGGTGTTTGCCTACTTCACTAAACCTCTGGGAATTAAATTGCCACCATATTTTGACATTGTTCACTTTGACCAAGCGGTAGCTATTTTCAACAAGTATCCGCTCAAGTTTATCAACTGTGTCAACTCTATCGGAAACGGCCTTTATATAGAAGATGAGTCTGTAGTTATTCGTCCTAAAAATGGTTTCGGTGGCATTGGTGGAGAATATATCAAACCGACTGCGCTAGCCAATGTTCATGCATTTTATCAACGCTTAAACCCTCAAATACAAATCATCGGAACAGGTGGCGTGTTGACTGGTCGTGATGCCTTTGAACACATCCTCTGTGGAGCAAGTATGGTGCAGGTAGGAACAACTCTTCATAAAGAAGGTGTTGGAGCTTTTGAACGCATTACCAATGAACTGAAAGCAATTATGGAGGAAAAAGGGTACGAAAGCCTAGAGGATTTCCGTGGGAAATTGCGCTATATTGATTAAATGAACTAAAAAGTCAGAAGAAAGGAGAGAAGATGCTAGCCATTGAAGAAAGTCAGAAGTTGACTTTATCAAATTTACCTAGCCTGAACCTTTTTACAGGGACAGATCAGGGTCAGTTTGAAGTTATGAAGAGTCAAGTAATGAAACAGATTGGTTATGATTCTGCTGACCTTAACTTTGCCTACTTTGATATGAAAGAAGTAGCTTACAAGGATGTGGAACTGGAGTTGGTCAGCCTTCCTTTCTTTGCAGATGAGAAAATCGTGATATTGGATCATTTTGTCGATATTACAACTTCTAAAAAACGCTTTTTGACAGATGATGAACTTAAGTCGTTTGAGGAATACCTTGACAATCCTTCCCCAATAACCAAGTTGATAATCTTTGCAGAAGGAAAGCTGGATAGCAAAAGACGGTTGGTTAAATTACTTAAGCGTGATGCCAAGGTCTTTGATGCAGTAGAAGCCAAAGAACAAGAATTGCGCCAGTATTTCCAAAAGTGGAGCCAGAAACAAGGTCTGCAGTTTGCTAATCATTCTTTTGAAAATCTCCTCATCAAGTCTGGTTTTCAATTTAGCGAAATCCAGAAAAATCTCCTCTTTTTACAGTCCTATAAGGAAGACTCTGTTATCGAGGAAGAGGATATTGTTAACGCAATTCCCAAGACCTTGCAGGACAATATTTTTGATTTAACTCAGTTTATTCTGACTAAAAAGATGGATCAGGCGCGCGATTTGGTGAGAGACTTGACCTTGCAAGGTGAAGATGAAATCAAACTGATTGCAGTCATGCTAGGACAATTTCGGACTTTTACTCAGGTGAAAATTTTGGCGGAGTCTGGGCAAACAGAATCGCAGATTGCAAGTAGTCTAGGAAGTTTTCTCGGACGCAATCCTAATCCCTATCAAATCAAGTTTGCGCTGAGAGATGCGCGAGGACTTTCCTTTAGCTTTTTGAAGCAAGCTATTTCTTATTTGATTGAGACAGACTATCAGATTAAGACAGGTCTTTATGAAAAGAGTTTCCTTTTTGAAAAGGCACTCTTACAGATTGCTAGTCAGGTAAATTGATATTTTTTGAAACTACAACCCGCGTCAAGATTATCTTGTCGTGGGTTTCTTGCTGATTTGCTTGTTTTATACTCAATGAAAATCAAAGAGCAAACTAGGAAACTAGCCGCAGGCTGCTCAAAGCACTGCTTTGAGGTTGTAGATAAGACTGACGAAGTCAGCTCAAAACACTGTTTTGAGGTTGTAGATAAGACTGACGAAGTCAGCTCAAAACACTGTTTTGAGGTTGTAGATAAGACTGACGAAGTCAGTAACATATCTACGGCAAGGCGACGTTGACGCGGTTTGAAGAGATTTTCGAAGAGTATGATTAGAAAGTATCTCAGTGATTTCCTTATCTATAAGCAAAAAACTTGAAAAAAGTGAATGTTTACGTTATCATTTTCATATAGAAAGAAAAAGAGGTATTACAGATGGCTATTATCTTACCAGATCTTCCATATGCATATGATGCTTTGGAACCATACATCGATGCTGAAACAATGCACTTGCACCATGACAAACACCATCAAACTTATGTCAACAATGCTAATGCAGCTCTTGAAAAACACCCTGAAATCGGTGAAGACCTTGAAGCCTTGCTTGCTGATGTAGAATCTATCCCAGCTGATATCCGTCAAGCGCTTATCAACAATGGTGGTGGACACTTGAACCACGCTCTTTTCTGGGAATTGATGACTCCTGAAAAAACAGCTCCTTCAGCAGAACTTACAGCAGCAATCGATGCAACATTTGGTTCATTTGAAGAATTCCAAGCAGCCTTCACTGCAGCAGCAACAACTCGTTTCGGTTCTGGATGGGCATGGTTGGTTATCAACAAAGAAGGTAAACTTGAAGTGACTTCAACAGCAAACCAAGACACACCAATCTCAGAAGGCAAAAAACCAATCTTGGGCTTGGACGTTTGGGAACATGCTTACTACGTGAAATACCGCAACGTGCGTCCTGACTACATCAAAGCTTTCTTCTCAGTGATCAACTGGAACAAAGTAGATGAATTGTACGCAGCCGCTAAATAATGGTATATGGAGGGAAGAATGGTTCTTCTCTTTTTAAGGTTATATTATTTTGGTCTGACAAATCGTCAGACTTTTTTCATTTTTATGAGAAACGTGCTAACTGCTAGAAATTATGGTAGAATAAAGTATTAAGTAATCGTGGAAAAAGGATATCTATGCGAAAAGAAATTGCACCTGAATTATACAACTATAACAAGTTTCCTGGTCCTGAGTTCCATTTACATGGGGACAAGGTCGAAACGGAAGGGATAGCTTTTTCCTTGGTGGAAAATATCAAGGATGCCTTTGATGTGACGGCTTTTAATCAGCGTTTTTCAGAAGTCTTAACCAAGTTTGATTATATCGTGGGAGACTGGAGCAACGAACAGCTTCGCCTACGAGGTTTTTATAAGGATGATCGAACAGAAGAAAAACTTGAAAAAATCAGTCGTTTACAAGACTACCTTTTAGAGTATTGTAGTTATGGTTGTGCCTATTTTGTCTTAGAAAATGAAGCCCCTAAGCGAGCATCATTTGACAAGAAAATGCGTAAGAAGGAAGAAGAAACACCTTCTAGAAAAGGAAAGAAATCGGCTCAAACAAAACGAAAACCGAATGCAGATAAGAAAAATAGACGTCGTCAGAAAGACCAGAATTCTCAGAAAGAGGACAAGGGGCAACGTCATTTTGTCATTCGTCAGAAGTGAGTAGAGAATAAGGAGAAGAAATGAAACCGTCAATTTATAGTTTAACACGCCAAACCATGCAGGAATGGGTTTTAGAGCAGGGAGAAAAGAAATTCCGTGCAGATCAAATCTGGGAATGGCTTTACCGTAAACGTGTCCAGTCATTTGAAGAGATGACCAACCTTTCCAAGGATTTGATTGCTAAGCTTAATGACCAATTTGTAGTCAATCCCTTAAAACAACGTATTGTGCAAGAGTCTGCTGATGGGACAGTTAAATATCTTTTTGAATTGCCAGATGGAATGCTGATTGAGACAGTACTCATGCGTCAGCACTATGGTTTGTCAGTCTGTGTGACCACTCAGGTTGGCTGTAATATCGGTTGTACCTTCTGCGCTTCTGGTTTGATTAAGAAGCAACGTGACCTCAATAATGGGGAAATTGTAGCGCAAATCATGCTGGTTCAGAAATACTTTGATGAGCGTGGTCAGGATGAACGCGTCAGCCACATCGTTGTCATGGGTATCGGTGAGCCCTTTGATAACTACAACAATGTCTTGAATTTCGTTCGTACCATCAATGATGATAAGGGGATGGCTATCGGGGCTCGTCACATCACTGTTTCTACGTCAGGTTTGGCCCATAAAATTCGTGATTTTGCTAATGAAGGGGTTCAGGTCAATCTTGCCGTTTCTCTTCACGCGCCTAACAATGAATTGCGCTCAAGCATCATGAAGATTAACCGTGCCTTTCCGATTGAAAAACTCTTTGCCGCTATTGAGTACTATATCGAAACAACCAATCGTCGTGTGACCTTTGAGTATATTATGCTCAATGAAGTCAATGACGGTGTAGAACAAGCCTTGGAATTGGCTGAATTGCTCAAGAATATCAAGAAATTGTCTTATGTAAACTTGATTCCTTATAACCCAGTTAGTGAGCATGACCAATATAGTCGTAGTCCTAAAGAGCGCGTCCTGGCCTTCTATGATACGCTTAAGAAAAAAGGGGTTAACTGTGTTGTTCGTCAAGAGCATGGTACTGATATTGATGCAGCTTGTGGACAATTGCGTTCCAATACAATGAAACGTGACCGCCAGAAGGCAGTCGCAGCAGTCAATCCTTAATGATGAAGAAGAGTTATAATCATGTTTTGGTCTGGGGAGTCATTTTCTATAGTATTTGTATCGTTTACTTTTGCTTTACTCCTCAAGAACATTCTCTTGTGGGGGTGGAAACTCCAGGTATTCAGCATCTTGGACGCCTGGTTTTTCTTTTGACTCCTTTCAATTCTTTCTGGAAACTGGGCGAAGTGACTAGTTTGGGACAAGTCATTTGGATTTTTTTGCAGAACATTTTAAATGTCTTCTTGCTTTTTCCTCTGATGTTCCAACTACTTTATCTCCTTCCAAACTTGCGGAAAACAAGAAAAGTGCTCTTTTTTAGTTTTCTAGTGAGTCTTGGAATCGAGTGTACGCAGTTAGTTTTGGACTTTTTCTTTGATTTTAATCGCGTCTTTGAGATTGATGATTTGTGGACCAATATCTTGGGTGGCTATTTGGCTTGGCTCCTCTATAAACAATTACATAAAAATAAGATAAGGAATTAAAATGAGTATTTTAGAAGTTAAAAATCTGAGTCACGGTTTTGGCGACCGTGCAATTTTTGAAGATGTATCCTTCCGTCTCCTCAAGGGAGAACATATCGGTCTGGTCGGTGCCAATGGTGAAGGAAAATCAACCTTTATGAGCATTGTGACTGGCAAAATGCTGCCAGATGAAGGGAAGGTTGAGTGGTCTAAATATGTGACTGCTGGTTACTTGGATCAGCACTCTGTTCTTGCTGAGGGGCAGTCGGTGCGCGATGTTCTCCGTACGGCCTTTGATGAGCTTTTCAAAGCTGAAGCTCGTATCAATGACCTCTATATGGAAATGGCTGAAGACGGTGCGGATGTTGATGCTCTCATGGAAGAAGTTGGCGAACTCCAAGACCGTTTGGAGAGTCGTGATTTCTATACCTTGGATGCCAAGATTGACGAAGTAGCGCGTGCCCTTGGTGTTATGGACTTTGGCATGGATACAGATGTAACCTCTTTATCAGGTGGGCAAAGAACCAAGGTGCTTTTGGCAAAACTTCTCCTTGAAAAGCCTGATATCTTACTTTTGGACGAGCCGACCAACTACTTGGATGCTGAGCATATTGACTGGCTCAAGCGCTATCTCCAAAACTATGAGAATGCCTTTGTCCTTATTTCACACGATATTCCATTCCTCAATGATGTTATCAATATCGTCTACCATGTGGAAAATCAACAACTGACGCGTTATTCTGGTGACTACTACCAGTTCCAAGAAGTCTATGCTATGAAGAAATCTCAGCTAGAGGCAGCTTACGAACGTCAGCAAAAAGAAATTGCGGATCTCAAGGACTTCGTGGCTCGAAACAAAGCGCGTGTTGCAACACGAAACATGGCCATGTCTCGTCAGAAGAAATTGGATAAGATGGATATTATCGAGCTGCAAAGTGAGAAACCAAAACCATCCTTTGATTTCAAACCAGCTCGTACGCCAGGGCGCTTTATCTTCCAAGCCAAGGATTTGCAGATTGGTTATGACCGTCCACTTACAAAGCCCTTAAACCTTACCTTTGAACGCAATCAAAAGGTTGCTATTATCGGGGCAAATGGTATCGGGAAAACAACTCTCTTGAAGAGTCTCTTGGGCATTATCCCGCCAATAGCTGGGGAAGTGGAACGCGGTGACTACCTAGAACTCGGTTACTTTGAACAGGAAGTAGAAGGCGGTAATCGCCAAACTCCTCTTGAAGCTGTCTGGAATGCCTTTCCAGCTCTCAACCAAGCAGAAGTCCGTGCAGCCCTTGCCCGTTGTGGTTTGACAACCAAGCATATTGAAAGCCAAATTCAGGTCTTGTCAGGTGGGGAACAAGCCAAGGTTCGTTTCTGTCTTTTGATGAATCGTGAAAACAACGTTTTAGTACTGGACGAGCCGACCAACCACTTGGATGTGGATGCCAAGGATGAACTCAAACGTGCTCTCAAAGAATACAAGGGATCTATTCTAATGGTCTGCCACGAACCAGACTTCTATGAAGGCTGGATGGACCAAATCTGGGATTTTAATAATCTAACTTAAAAATGAGGATAAAAGAAATACAGTACCGAATGTGGATACTGTATTTTTTGGTTTTTAAGATTTAAAATCGTAGTCTTTCACTACTTCGATACTATCGATAGTAATAGCAGTCGTTGGCTTGTCTTTTTCATCTTTTTCGGCTTTAGCAATTTTATCTACAACATCCATACCGTCAATCACTTGACCAAAGACTGGGTGTTTACCATCTAGACTAGGATTTCCACCATCTTTGTAGGCTTCGATGATTTTCTTTGGATACTTGCTTGTAGGGAGTTTAGCAGAGGTATCTGTAGAGTTTTGGTTGATGAAGAACTGGCTGCCGTTGGTGTTTGGTTGACCAGTATTAGCCATTGAAAGTGAACCACGGATATTATAAAGATAAGGAGAAATCTCGTTTTTAAAACCAGTTCCCTTGTCTTTTGTCTTATCCTTGTCATGCCAGATGGACTGACCGCCTGTACCGTCCCCTTTTGGATCTCCAGTCTGGACCATAAAGCCATCGATAACACGGTGGAAGGTAATACCGTTATAGTAGCCTTCTTTGGCATGAGTGAGGAAGTTTTCAACCGCTAGAGGAGCGAGTTTAGGGAAGAGCTTAATGCGAATATCACCTTGGTTTGTGTGGAGAATCACTTCAGCCTCGTCCTCAGCAACTTCTTTAGAAAGTTGTGGAAAATTGGCGTTTTCGTTTGTTAAAGCATCGTTTAACTCCTTGGCAGATTGGGCTGCTGCTTTGGAGCTTTCCTCAGCGGCCAAGCTAGAATCTACATAGTCATCACCACGCAAACTACGTTGGATGCTGCTACATCCAGCTAGGGCTACAGTGGATAGTAAAAGAAGGGTTGCTAGTTTTTTCATTCTGATCCTCTCAAAAATTCATTTCTACCATTGTACCCTAAAAGGAAGGGGATTTCAAATATTAGTGACAAGACAATTTTAGAGAAAGTCAACCAAAAATTCGCTTGCTCAGAGATTTTTCTTTGGATGACGGTCGATAATGTCCTGGTATTGTTCCAGTATGAGCTCTCCTTTTGGAGTCAATTTGTAGCCACGAATCGAAAAGTGACTTGCTAATTCTTCTTCTGAAAAGTGGTCATGAAGGGCTGGGTCCAAATTTGTAGCCTTCATCTTAGACAGTTCTGTAATTCCTTTACTTTTGAGAATATTCTTTTTCATGGTAGCATTCAGATGGTCCAGTGAGGAAAAAGTAGTTTCGATGACAGCATAACCTCTTTCCACCAGAGTTTTTAGATGCTTAGTAGCATCAATACCATAAGTGTACTCAAAGTATTTAGGAAACTAGATCTTAAGAAAGCTCGTAAAGTATCGCAATTAGTAAATGTTAATTCGAAAGAATTACTATATTTTAAAAGGGCACATTTTCAAAGGATTTTTTCTTTTGGCTTCAATTCCTAATTAATCAATGAACTTAATACTAGGTCTCGAAAAGAATTATGCTTCCTCGTTCTGTCTGAGTTCAAAGAGGTCTTCTACTTTCAGATTAAAAACTTGAGCAATTTTAAGAGCCATTTCCAGCGAAGGGTTGTAACGGTTATTTTCCAAGTGCAGAATTGTCTCGCGTCGCATGCCGATGAGGTCGGCTAACTCCTGCTGGGTCATGCCTGTGGACTCACGAACAGATTTGAGATTAGTAATAATCTTGCTTTCTTTGACCATGCTTATCCTCTCCGTTCCAAGATAAAATAGACAACCGCAAAGATGAAAATCAAGGCAGCTATGCTAATAAAGATCTGGCCCATGTAAAGCGTGAGAGACCCTATATATCCAATGCTAACTGCTAGAATCATCAGTGCGCCTAGTATAAAAACAAACATCAAGCTAGCTGCCTTGGCTAAATTAGTATAAAAGCGTTCGTCCGGAGTTTCCTTGACATTTTTAAAACAGAAAAAGCCAAATACAATCACTTCAATAACGAGGCCAATCCCCAAAATCCATTCTCTAATACCAGAACTTTCGCTTGGGGTCGCAACCCAAATCCCTACTGTATAAAAAATGCTTGCTGCCAACACAAGTATCGTGTAAAGCTTAGCAGACAAGTCAAAAATAGTCTTTCCCTTATCTTTCTGAATTTTATGAGGCCGTGGTTTCGTATGTAGCCAGCTACAAATAGCTACAATTTGACCTGACACTGAAATACCAGTAATAACTAACTTGGGTCCCCAACTAAGATTAGAACCAAATAAAACAATAAAATCAATAAAGAGAGCTACGGCAATCATTGCAATGAGGCCACGCATTTTTTGACTTTTTTTCATGATAGACTCCTTTTTTGTGTTATAAATATATAACACTTAAATTTTATGTTATAAATATATCACATTCAAATTTAGAAAGCAAGAATTTATGTGCAAAGGTGGCAATTATTTGAAAAATTTTTTTAATAAAAGCCCTCGATAGTCAAACAACTAAAGAATTCTTTGAAGCAATGCATCGGATTTGGTTTGGATAGTTTCGTTAATAATATTTTATGATAAAAATTTTTTGGAAAATCTAGATACTGTATGAATCTCTACTTTTTTTCTTAGACTGTTATAAAGTTTGTCAGAATAAGCGTTATAGGTGTAGAAGTTAATTTTTACAGAGGTTAAGTAAGGATTTCAGTACACGTCAATAGATGTCAAAATACTGATTTTAAGCGATTTTTGATTTTTGGAAACTCATTATATCGCACTACAAATCAATAAAAACTCTACCTTTTACTCAACCCTTTTTAGATAAATATATCATCTGGATATTGAAGTTAAGCCCTGCTGTCATTTCGATGGCAGGGCTTTTTAATATTTGGTACACTAACTTCTTATCTATATTTTGGTGGATTTTAAGTTGACATCTACAAAGTTTAATGTTAGAATACATTCAAAAATATATTTGAATGAGGTGTTTTATGATTCAAAATGTTGTTACTTCAATAATCCTGTATTCTGGGACAGCCGTAGACTTACTTATTATCCTAATGTTATTTTTTGCCAAAAGAAAAAGCAGAAAAGACATCATTAACATCTATTTAGGACAATTTCTAGGCTCTGTTAGTCTAATATTGCTAAGTTTGCTTTTTGCATTTGTCTTAAATTATATTCCTAGTAAAGAGATTTTAGGTTTACTCGGTTTGATTCCAATTTTCCTAGGCCTCAAAGTTTTGCTTTTAGGAGATTCTGATGGAGAAGCTATTGCAAAAGATGGTTTGCGAAAAGACAATAAAAACCTGATTTTTCTAGTCGCTATGATTACTTTTGCAAGTTGTGGCGCTGACAATATTGGTGTCTTTGTCCCATATTTTATTACCTTAAATTTAGCGAATTTGATAGTGACTTTACTTACTTTTCTAGTCATGATTTATCTCTTGGTTTTTTCTGCCCAAAAATTAGCACAAGTCCCTTCTGTTGGAGAAATTTTGGAAAAATATAGCAGATGGTTTATTGCCGTTGTCTATTTAGGATTGGGGATATATATCCTGATTGAAAATAACAGTTTTGACATACTGTGGACTATATTAGGCTAGGAGAAAATATTATGAAAAAAGATAGTATCTGCCAAGTGAATGTTATAAATCAGCAAAATATTACAACCGCAACGAACTATCTTGAAAAGGAAAAAGTCCAAAAATCACTTCGCATTTTAACAAAATTTACCGATAATAAGCAGATAAATATCATCTTCTATCTTCTTGCTGTTGAAGAACTCTGTGTCTGTGATATAGCCTGTTTACTAAATCTCAGTATGGCATCTGCCTCCCACCATCTTCGTAAACTAGCCAATCAAAACATCTTGGGCACTAGAAGAGAGGGGAAAATTATATATTATTTTATAAAAGATGAGGAAATCAGGGATTTTTTTAATCAACTAGGATAACAACTATTTTTACTACTTTTCCATGATTCTAGGGAGCTACTCTATGAAATTTTTTGATGAAAATTACTCACAAGAAATACATACTCGTATCAAATCTTTAAGAGAAAAATATAATTTAAAGCAAAGCTACCTAGGTAATGCAGGTCAAGTTAGCCAAGTTGAAAAGAAAAAGCGACAAGTTACCGCTTCAATATTGCTTTATTTGAATACTCAAACCGACTTGGACTATAAAGAAATTATTTTTAGAGATATTGCCAAGTTTGTTGAAAATCTGTTTTACCACTGCTTCAGCTCTATTATATTTAGAGATTTAGAAACTGTAAATAAAAGAATGAATTCTTTGTCGGATGATGACTTAATTTCTATACAATCTAGCTGTCTTAGACTTTCCAAGACATTCGCAAATTTCAATATTCAAAGAAAAAAATTTTTGATTTCTGATGAAACTGAAAAAATTATCCATAATGGCAAAAAGGTCATTAAAAAATCAAAAAATATAAATCAATTTCAACAACAATGGACACATACGCCGAGTTAGCACCGCAAAGAAAGTTAGAATCTGTTAATCTTTATATCGATAAGATTGCTGAACTAACGCAATAACTACTCTACCATTCACTCTACCTTTTATTATGTAGCATTCTAAAAACATTGATGTACCAACGTTTATAACAGCTAAAATAGAAATTATTTAATCTTTTACAGACCTAAACTATTCCCCGATTTAGAATCTATTAATTCATATTTTATAAATTAATTAGTAGATATCGTTCTTAAAAATCCTTGATATTTCGCTGTTTTTAGTCTAATTGAAATCTATACTTTCCAAACCAGATTTTAAGAAAGCTCGTACAGCTAGCCGCAGGTTGTTCAAAGAACTGCTTTGAGGTTGTAGATAAGACTGACGAAGTAAGTAACCATACCTACGGCAAGACGACGTTGACGTGGTTTGAATTTGATTTTCAAAGAGTATTATGGTTCACACCATGGGGTGTTTTTTGATGATTTTAAGCAAAATTCATACCATTTAATTGAAAGTTATTTAAATTAGATGAAAATTTGTTTTCTGAAAAAGTGGGAAAACATTGATTTTAAGCGAATTTTGAATCATATTCGAATGGGAGTTTTTAAAATCATGTTTCGGTGGTAAAAGTTCCAAACTGTATTCTCCATAGTAGAATGATATCACCTGCCAGCAAATCATCTGCCAATAAGTCCATATTTCGTTTGGGAACTGGCTTAGGATTTAGGAGCCAAGTATCCAAATCACGTTCAGGCGATATGAAGGGTTTGAGTTGATGGTCTTTATAAAATGTTTCTATAATAGTATTCATGACATTCTCTTTCTGTTGTTTCTTTAAAATTACAACAAATTTCTAAATGGTTTAAAAATTTAATAGTCTGTCAAGTTTTTTTCTTGACACCTGTCAGAAATCTGATATAATAGAACATGTGCTAAATAGCTCAGCTATTTCACCGAAATAAAAAATAAGAAAAGAGACTTTAAAAATGGCAGTTAAAATCCGTTTGACTCGTATGGGTTCTAAGAAAAAACCTTTCTACCGTATCAACGTAGCAGATTCACGTTCACCACGTGACGGACGTTTCATCGAAACAGTTGGAACTTACAACCCACTTGTTGCTGAAAACCAAGTAACTTTGAAAGAAGACCGCGTTCTTGCATGGTTGGCTGATGGAGCTCAACCTTCAGATACAGTACGTAACATCCTTTCAAAAGAAGGCGTATTGAAAAAATTCCACGATTCTAAATTCTCAAAATAAGTTTAAAGTAGGTTGACAGATGGATACGATTGAAAATCTCATTATTGCGATTGTGAAACCCTTGATTTCACAACCAGATGCCTTAACTATCAAGATTGAAGATACACCAGAGTTTTTGGAATATCATTTAGATCTTGATCAAAGTGATGTGGGTCGTGTAATCGGTCGTAAGGGTCGCACTATTTCTGCGATAAGAACGATTGTCTACTCTGTCCCAACTGAAGACAAAAAAGTAAGAATCGTTATTGACGAAAAATAAGAAGGGCGGGACGAATGTCTCGCTTTTTTTGCAAGGAGCAGGATATGAAGGATTTAACGTTTAGACAATTACAAGACTACTTACTGGAACATTACTAGCAGTCTCGGACTGAGGAAGGTCTCTTTATGAAGTTAGTGGAGGAAGTCGGAGAAGTAGCTGAGGTTTTTAATGGTCGTTCTGGTCGAAAAGAGGGCGTTCAGGATTCTAACGAGGAACTAGCAAAAGAACTGGCTGATGTCATTCACTACACCGTCGCAAGCGCGGCTATCAACCGTATTAATCTTACCAAGACTATCTTTGAGAAAGATAAAACAGCAGCCATTAAGTACCAATATGAACGAGATTTGGAAGGTTTTTTAGAGAATTTCTAAGAGAATAAGAAATAATTTTTTTCTTATAAAGAAGATTTCACCTATATTGGTCTAGCTAGTAAATAGAAAACAATGAAACTGGCAGTTTATATTATCAAAGTAAGGAATTTCCAAGAGGTAGACAAGCTAGAACTTGTGAGATAAGAACGAGAAAAGCAGATCAGACTTGCCGAATCCTTTTTAGGCAATGAAAAAGATAAACGGTGAAAGAAGGCATAAAATACTAATCCTAGAAATAGCATCTAGGATTTTACTATGGTAAAATGGAAAGACAGTCTCAAAAATTCTAGTCAATCAATCTTGAGAATAGCTATTTTTAAAAGGAGTAACAGTCTATGAACGAGAAAACAAAAGCATACCTAGCTGCCTTATCCTTTTCAGCCATCATTGGTTTTTCTTTTTTATTTACTAAGATTGCTTTAGGCTATGCCAGTCCTCTCACAAACTTAGCGCATCGCTATACAATCGCAGCTTTAGTAATGGTCGTTCTTCATCAAACCAAACTTATTAAAGTGAGTTTAAGTAGAAAAGATATTCTTTCTATTCTTCCTATGAGTCTTTTCTATCCTCTTCTCTTTTTTATTTTTCAATCCTTTGCTTTACAGTATATATCGTCTTCTGAAGCTGGAATTTTACAGGCTCTTGTACCGATTTTTACGCTCCTTTTAGCATCGGCCTTTCTCAAGGAAAAGACAAGCTTGCTTCAAAAGTTCTTTTTATTTTTATCCGTAGCAGGAGTAGTTTTCATCTTCCTTAGTAAAGGAGATAACTTTGGTACTGAGACTGCTAGCTTTGGCTTTCTCTTGATGTTGGGATCTGTTCTCTCCAATGCAATAAACAATATCCTCAGCAAGGCTAAAGGAGGTCGCTATCGGGCCATGGATATGACAGCTGTTGTGATATTTGTTGGCTTCGTCACCTTTAATACGCTGAGTCTGACCTCGCACTATCTAGAGGGGAACATATTAGCCTACTTTGCGCCGTTTGGACAGCTGCCCTATCTGCTTTCCATTCTCTATTTGGGAATTTTAGCCTCTATCGTTACTGGTAGTCTCACTATCTATGCTATTGTTCGACTTGGAGCATCAACCGTCAGTGTCTTTGGTAATCTTGGAACAGTTTTAACCATTCTAGCCGGAGCCCTTATCCTCCATGAACCAATTTATAGTTACCATGTGATCGGAGCCACTATGATTATTGCTGGAATTTTAGGCATGAATCTGATGAGAAAAAAGTAAAGATTGCTTAGCAGTCTTTTTCTTAATCTAAATGATACAGAAAATTCAAAATTTTTAATGTAATCAAGTTTAGAAAATGATGATTTTAATATAGCATGATAAAATAGATAAAAGAATGATACTGAGAAAAAGAGGAGAGAATCTAGAAATGAAGCAAAATGATGTAGTTAAAGAAATTGCTTTTTATAACAGAGAACCCGAGATGTTGAAACATCACGTTATACCAGTAGTAGATTGTGATTTGGTTGTTTATCATCGTCCTGGAAACACAAATAAAGGCCACATTATTTTTTATCATGGAGCTTGTGGCCGTAGTCAGATGTGGGCTCACCAGTATGATGCCTTTGAAGGATTTGACCTCTACTTTGTCAATGTTAGAGGACAGGGTGAATCACCTATGAAAGTTGGTTTACCTGACTTGGAAGGCGCTGTTCAAGATGTAGATGCTATTTTGTCCTATTTCCAGCTAGATAAGGTGATATTGGTTGGTCATTCTTGGGGAGAAAATCCACTTCAAGAGTACACCTATCGCCATCCAGAAAGAGTTCTAGCCTTGGTTATGGTGGATAGTTGGGGACAGCACCGTTACCTATCAGATAAAGAGAAAAATCGCATAAAATATAGTTCCCTTATGTATAAAACGATTCCTTGGAAGTTGATTGCAGATAAGAACTCAAAAATGTGTACAGATAATCCTATCACAAGAGAATTGGTCAAGACGGCCATTATAGAAACTGGGAGAGATGTTTTTTTGAACCTTGGAATCACAGGTTTTTTGGCTGTCCACGAGATAGAAGGTTATCATGGAAATCCTCCTATGCTCTTAGTAAGGGGCGAAAATGATTTTCCCAAACACCTAAAAATGATCTACGATGGGATCATTGCCTTAAACTCCAATGCACGTCAAGTAACGATTTCAGACAGTAAACACCAACCGATGAATGATCATCCTGAAGAGTTTAATCAGATAATTGGTGAATTCTTTGAAGAAGTAGTAGCTCTGTAAGATGAGATTTATCCAACTTGAGAAAATCCTTGGAACATGTTAAAATAAAGGATAGAAATAGACTACAGGAGACAAGATGAACTACTTTAATGTTGGGAAAATCGTCAATACGCAGGGGTTACAGGGTGAGATGCGAGTCTTGTCTGTGACGGATTTTGCAGAAGAACGGTTTAAAAAAGGGGCTGAGCTGGCCTTGTTTGATGAAAAAGATCAGTTTGTTCAAACAGTGACTATTGCTAGCCACCGTAAACAGAAGAACTTTGACATCATTAAATTCAAAGATATGTACCATATCAACGCTATCGAAAAGTACAAAGGATACAGTCTCAAGGTTGCTGAGGAAGATTTAAACGATTTAGATGATGGTGAGTTCTACTATCATGAGATTATCGGTTTGGAAGTCTATGAGGGAGATAATTTGATTGGAACCATCAAAGAAATCCTGCAACCAGGTGCCAACGATGTCTGGGTGGTCAAGCGAAAAGGCAAGCGTGATTTGTTATTGCCTTATATCCCACCAGTGATTCTCAATGTTGATATTCCTAATAAACGGGTCGATGTGGAAATCTTAGAAGGGTTAGACGATGAAAATTGATATTTTAACCCTCTTTCCAGAGATGTTTTCTCCACTGGAGCACTCAATCGTTGGAAAGGCTCGAGAAAAAGGTCTCTTGGATATCCAGTATCATAATTTTCGAGAAAATGCTGAAAAGGCCCGCCATGTAGACGATGAGCCCTACGGAGGCGGTCAGGGGATGCTGCTCCGAGCTCAACCCATTTTCGATGCCTTTGACGCTATTGAAAAGAAAAATCCGCGCGTTATTCTCCTCGATCCAGCTGGAAAGCAGTTTGATCAGGCTTATGCTGAGGATTTGGCCAAAGAAGAGGAACTGATCTTTATCTGTGGTCACTACGAGGGTTATGATGAGCGTATTAAGACCTTGGTGACAGATGAGATTTCTCTGGGCGACTATGTCTTGACTGGTGGAGAGTTGGCGGCTATGACCATGATTGATGCTACGGTACGCCTGATTCCAGAAGTGATTGGCAAGGAGTCTAGCCACCAAGATGATAGTTTTTCTTCTGGGCTTCTCGAGTATCCTCAGTACACACGTCCCTATGATTATCGTGGTATGGTCGTGCCAGATGTACTGATGAGTGGACACCATGAGAAGATTCGTCAGTGGCGCCTGTATGAGAGTTTAAAGAAAACCTATGAACGCAGACCGGATTTGCTTGAACATTATCAACTGACAGTAGAAGAAGAAAAAATGCTGGCAGAAATCAAAGAAAACAAAGAATAAAGGAGAAATCTATGCAAGTAATCAAACGTGATGGAGAAATTGCTGAATTTAATCCAGATAAGATTTACCAAGCTATCTTAAAGGCAGCTCAGACTGTCTATGTATTGACAGATGATTTGCGTCAAAACCTTGCACAAGTCACTAAGAAAGTGGTTTTGGATTTGGAAGAGGCCAAGGTGGAACGTGCTACCATTAGCATGATTCAGTCTATGGTTGAACATCGTTTGCTGGGTGCAGGTTACATTACCATTGCAGAACACTACATTTCCTATCGTCTACAACGTGACTTGGAAAGAAGTGGTTATGGAGATCATATCGCAGTTCATTTACATTTTGAACAAGTTCGCTAAGAAAAAAGAGTGGGATGAAGCAACTACATCTCACTCTTTCTTAAATCTATTTTTTTGGGCTGTTTGGACAGTTGAAGGGACAAATCGTAGGCGTTGAATATCGCTTATGCGGATAATACGGGTCACATTTTTGGCGAAATTTTTCACGATAATTTGTTGGCGTTGGTGATCGTATTTGATGATATCACCTGTAAAACTTGTCTCAGACAAGATAAGGTGAACAGCGGTTTGTTTCTGGATAGCCTCTTCAATAGTGGCTGTAAGGGAGTTGGTTTCAGTCTGGTCAGGTTCTTCATGTCCATTTAAAAAGTCATGTATTTTATCTAGAACTTGCTGGAATTTATGTCTCATAGTGGCCTCCCTTCTTTTATATCAATATTATATAAAATTTTCCTAAAATCTACAAGATTTTACGAATAATCAGATAAAAGCTAAAAAAGGAGAAGAAAATGGCAGAATTTACATTTGAAATCGAAGAGCACTTGTTGACTCTTTCTGAAAACGAAAAAGGTTGGACCAAGGAAATCAACCGTGTGAGCTTTAATGGTGCCCCTGCAAAGTTTGATATTCGTGCTTGGAGCCCAGATCATACTAAAATGGGCAAAGGAATTACTCTCTCTAATGAAGAATTTCAAACCATGGTGGATGCTTTTAAAGGAAACTAATACTCTTCGAAAATCTCTTCAAACCGAGTCAGCTTCGCCTTGCCGTACTCAAGTATAGCCTGTGGCTAGCTTCCTAGTTTGCTCTTTGATTTTCATTAAGTATAAGTTTTCAAAATGAAAGAAAAGGATATTGAGTTATGACAACTCGCTATCCTTTTTTAGTTAGTAAAGTAAGACTGATTTTTAAGGCGTTGAAGTAGTGGACGGCTAATAATACTAATAGCAATAATTTTACCAAGATCTGGGATGATAAAGGGAAATACCCCCACAACAAGAGCTTTTTCAAATGGCATTCCAGCTAGGAAATGCAATCCAATGACTCCACCAACAAAGACAAGTGTATCTCCCAAGAGATTTGCTAGAAAAATTCTGACAAAACCACTATCACTGTTAGTTAGGGAAGAAGTAAGTCCAGAGTATACAAGATAAAACCAAAGATAGCCCGCAGTAGGACCAACCAACGCCTGCAATCCAGCTCCACCTCCTGCAAAGACAGGAAGACCGATAGCACCTAGAAGAAGATAGAGTCCAACAGAAAGCACAGCCTCTCTCGGTCTAAAGACAGTAGCAATCAAGCCGATTGCAAAGTTCTGCAGAGTGAAGGGAACAGGTCCAATTGGAAGACTGATTTGTGCCAAAACAGCAATGAGAGCAGCCCCAATAGCAGGGATAGCATAAACGTGAGCTTTTTTCAAAATAGTTAACCTCTTTTCTGATGTATAGTAACAATTATACTCGTGGAGTAATTATTGTCAACCAATTTTTTAAAATAAGGTAACAAAAACTGTAACGGCCGATTTTGCTTATTTGTTAAGTTGGATAATTTTTTTGTAGATTCGAAAATTGCCTTTATAGATAATCCCATTTTATCAAAAAAAATATACTATAAATACTTGACAAACTAAAAAATAAGTACTACAATTACAAATGTAAACGGATACATCTAGATATGTTCAATTTTAAAAGGAGGGGTAGTTATGAGATATTTTAACGACTCTAGATACCGTAACGGTGATTAAAAACCTAAATATAATCAATTCATATTAAAGTAATATGGAGGGATTAAAAAGGGACTATTATTTAATCTTCATCAAATATTTAAATTCAAGGAGAAGTAAAATGAAAAAAGAATTAATAAGAAAGCATCTGTTTTTCTAGTTGCAAGTTTTTTCAGTTTTGGATTTGCTACTACAGCTAGTATTGTTAGTGCAACTACAGCACACCCTGCTCCAAGTCCCATTATTGATGTATGGGAGTATGGTGTAAGTGATAGCTATGGTTATTCATATTACTTTGTTAGTTCTCCAAATAATATTGGTTCAAAATCTTCAGTAACGAATTATTGGGGAACAGTTAAAGCTTACGATAAAAAAGATTATGGATGGGCATATTCAAGTGCAAAAAAATCTTGGAGCGATATTCGATTAAATGCATATTGGGATTATTATAGATTTTAAAAATAATTTATGAAAACAAGAGACCCGATTATAAGATGGGGTCTTTTGTAATAGGGTAAGTGCTTATGAAATTAAAATTATGTATCATTGGATTCTTCTTTTGTTTGATTACTGCAATTGGTTTGGTCGCTATTAGTGATACCGAAATCCCCATACCTTTACCAATTGATGGTGCTTTTTCTATTCAAGGGAAAAGCAATCTTTCTAATAACGAAATATACGAAATGCTTCGTGACCTATCAAAAACAGAAAAAGTTACCATTTACAAGCCGGTGGTTCAGAGTTCTGGTCAGTTTAAGTATGTAAATTTAGATGATGAAAACAGTGAACAGTTAAAGTCAGTACCGATAATAGGGATGTATTACACACTTGGGAAAATGGATGTAGACAGTTTGAAACCACTTACTATGACGGGGTTACAAACAGTCTATATGGCTTATCCTTGGTATATAGGAGGAATCTTACAATTCACTGGAACTTTAAGAATACTGTTAATGGGTTCAATTTACTTAACTTTATTAGTTGTTTTATTTGTTGTTAGGACGAGGCAGATCAAAGAAGGAGTGATACGACGTTCTTTGGGTTTGCCTGTATACGACCTTAGAAGAGATTATGTGATTTCTCTTATTTTTGAACTGATTATGATGGTTTTATTGATGATTTCTTACAGTTCTTTTTTGGGAAATGGTTTCTTCACTTATAGTTCTAAGTTATTTTTCTCTCTGCTTTTAACGAATTTTATACTATTTCAAATCATTGATCTCATTACTTTTGTTTTATTTTGGTTGACGATTCAGATTGAAAAGCCTATTGAAATTATCAAAAACAAGGCAAAAAACAAGCTTATTTTTGTCGTATGGCTTGCTATTATTTCGATTATCATCCTTATCTCAGGAATTTTTTTACAAGAAACAAAGAATAGTCAATCCAGTATTAACATTCAGATACAGAATTTAGTACCATGGGATACAGTAAAAGATTGGAGAAGGATTGAGTTCCTTGGAATTGAAAATAACTCTGATAAAAATGGAGAAGTAAGCGATTCGGATGGTAAGTATCTACAGATAGCTGCTTCCTTAAAAAACTTAGATTATTTATATATAGAACGATCCTATGCATATGTTCCAGATTTTATGAAAACATCTCATGCTTTAGAAGATTTTTCTAAACAATTAGAAAATGACGGAATAACGAATCCAGAAATAAATAAAGAGTTGATTTATATCAATCAAACAGGTGCTAACCTACAAAATAAAGTGAATGGAACAAACTATCATCTTTTAGATAATAAGATAGCAACCATTTATATTCCTGAGAAGTGGAAAGAAAACCAGAAATCTATTGAGAATACAGTTGTAGCAGAACAATTTATTGGAACGCACTATACAAAAGAACAGCTTGCAGTACAAATAATTCCTGATGGTAATAAAATTTTTTATTTCAATGAGGATGCTGATATCGATCATCAAAATAAAGAGACTTTACCGCTGCCAAGTCTAGCAGATAGCAAAGATAATATAGTTGTTGTGTTAGATACGGACAAAATGATTGAAAATAATAAGTTTTCTTTGGCTAGTAACATACTATATAAATCTCTTTTTAGTCCTGAAGCGGTAAAAAAAATAAATGAGATGACTGCCCCGTTGAATTTCTCAATGAATCCAGTAGATGTTTACCAAATTGTGAAATTAAAGATTCAATCCTTAGAGCACCAAATTCTACTTTCACAAATCTTGCAGAAGATAATTTACAGTATTGTCTTTATACTCATTTATCAATATGTCCAACTTTATATTACCCTAAAACAGAATGAATATGTGAAAAAAATCATTTTGGGTCTGTCAAAAACATATATAGCAATTTCAAGTCTCAAATATTTTATGATGACTATTACAATGGTTATCCTATTTACACTTCTTATGACAGGGCAAATAGAGTTGCTATATATTGGTCTCGCTTCTCTGCTCGTTTTGATGTTGTCAATAATCATGAGTTTTAGAAAATTATCTGAAAGCTATACTAAAATTTTAAAAGGAGATGAAACATGACAATTGACCTTTTGAACGTTTCAAAAAGTTTCGGCTCAAAAAAGATCTTTACAGACTTAAATTTAAAATTTGAATCTGGAAAAAGTTATGCATTGATTGGAGGTTCTGGCTCTGGTAAAAGCACCCTTCTTAACATTATAGGAAGATTAGAAAAAATTGACAGTGGGAATGTTTTAGTTGATAAACAAGATATTTGGAAGATAAAAGAAAGAACTTTTTTTAAAAATACTGTTGGATATGTATTTCAGAATTATTCTTTAATAGATAACAAAACAGTATATGATAATTTGAAACTTATCACTAAAGACAAAAAAACAATAACTGATGTACTTGAAAAAGTAGGACTGTCAAGTGACTATTTACATCAAAAAATATATGAATTGTCTGGAGGGCAGGCTCAACGTGTAGCTATTGCCAGAATGTTAATGAAACCACGTAAAATTATCTTAGCAGATGAGCCTACAGGAGCTTTAGATGGTGAGATTGGAAAAGAAATTATTCGTTTATTATTGAATGAAAGAGATGAAGATAAATATGTCATTATAGCGACGCATGATCCAGCTGTCTATAACGAAGTTGATGTGATCATTGATATGAAAGATATAGGGGATAATGTATGAAAAAGATAATTTATATTGCTTTGATCTTTGTAGCTGGAATGCTTGCCATTTTCTTCTTTGGAAAACAAATGATCACAAAAGAAAATACCAATAAACCAACACTGGAGTTAATAGTCTATACGCTTTCTTCTAGTGATACAGAAAAATGGAATAAAGTGAAACAAGTAGAAACGGAAGAAGCTACATATATCATAACTGTGAAAGAAGTAGCGTCTTCAGAAGAAGTATTTTCAAACATCATTGCAAATGGAGCTGCTGCGGGGTTCGGAGTTCGTGAAGAAGAAGTGAAGCAATTTAATAATAATTTAGGAGACACTATTGAGGACTCTAAGCATAATAAACTCATTGGAATAGAATTTTTTACTTTTTCTAATGCTGACGAGGGATTTGTAGTAGCAAATTTTGACTACGGTAGTGAAGAGTTGAATTCTCAGAAAAAAGATATGAAAGAGTTATATAAAAAAATATATGAATCTTTTAAAGAAAAGAATAAATGATTGTGTTATAATCCTTATATTTTGTTATGGTTTGTTAATTGATTTTTGCATATCTTATTTCAACATACTATAAAATAAAACATAAGAAAACGAGTATCTCCAACTACGGCAATACTCGATTTTTGATATTTAGAAGTGTTTTTTGCTCTGCTTCTTTTATTTCGATTAACGCATAGTTACAAATTCTTCAGATGCAGTTGGGTGAATCGCCACAGTTGCATCAAAGTCTGCTTTGGTTGCTCCCATTTTGATAGCAACAGCAAATCCTTGAATCATTTCATCAACACCATAGCCAATTCCATGAAGTCCGACAACTTTTTCTTCTGAACCAGCTGTGATCAATTTGAAACGAGTTTCTTGACGGTTGCAAGTGCAAGCAGAGTACATAGACGTAAAGCTTGATTTGTAAACCTTGATTTGGTCTTGACCGTATTCTTTAATGGCTTGTTCTTCTGTCAAACCAACCGTTCCGATAGCAGGGTGTGAAAAGACAACAGTTGGAATAGTTGAGTAGTCCATTTTTGCAGTTGTTTTTCCGTTAAAGAGACGTTCAGATAGGGTACGCCCAGCCTTGATTGCAACTGGAGTTAGTTCTTTTTCGCCCGTTACATCACCTAGAGCGTAGATTCCCTCAACAACAGTATTTTGGTATTCATCCACTTGGATAAAGCCACGTTCGTTTAAAGTCACTCCAGCTTTTTCAAGTTGCAAGCCCTTAACGTTTGGACGGCGACCTGTAGCCCAGATAACTTGGCTAGCTGTGTGACTAGTACCATCTTCGAAATGAATGGTAATGCCTTCAGCAGTTTTTTCTAACTTGGCAGGGACTTTGTGAGTATGAAGTGGTAAGTTTGTTCTTTCCATTTCCTTGACTAAACCTTCAACGATGTAAGAATCAAAACCACGTAAAGGACGATCGCGGCGAACAAAGAGGTCTGTCTTGACACCAAAAGTGTGGAGAACGCCAGCCAATTCAACGGCAATATAACCCGCGCCTAGAATAGCAACTGACTCTGGAAGTTCTTCCCAGGCAAATACATCATCAGAAGAGCCACCTAGTTCAGCACCAGGAACGTCTGGAATACTTGGATGGGCACCAGTAGCAATCACGATATGTTTAGCACGAATCAGTTCACCATTTACGCTAACAGTATGAGAATCTACAAATTCAGCATGGCCTTCAATCAAGTCTACACCGTTGCGTTTAAAACTGCCATCATAAGAAGAACGAGCGCGATCGATGTAAGCTTCACGATTGCGACGTAGGGTTGCAAAGTCAAAGTTAAGATCAGTAGTCTTAAAGCCGTAGTCTTCTCCAAATTGATGGAAAGTTTCAGCGATTTGCGCCCCGTACCACATGATTTTCTTAGGAACACAGCCGACATTGACACAGGTTCCACCTAATTTCTTTTCCTCAATAACGGCCGCTTTGGCCCCATGTTCACCAGCACGGTTCATGGTAGCAATTCCTCCGCTACCTCCACCAATAGCAATGATATCGTATTCTCTCATTGAAAACTCCTTTGTACTCTTTTAAATAATAGAGTGTCATTTTTTGATAGTCATATTCTATCTTTTTTTTTATCTGATTGCAAAAATCTGCTACGTTCAAAAAAATTAAAGAAAAGGCTTGCAAAAAAGAAAAATAAAGTGTATTATATAACTAGTACAATGATTGTAAAATAAATTCCGAACAATAATTAAATCCTGAAATGTCATTATTTCGTTATGAAATGTTATTGTTTCAAATTGATAATTTTTGTATAATATTGTTAAGAACTTTAAATCAAAAAGGAGTTTCATTATGAAAAAGAATGGTAAAGCTAAAAAGTGGCAATTGTATGCAGCAATCGGTGCTGCAAGTGTAGTTGTATTGGGTGCTGGAGGGATTTTACTCTTTAGACAACCATCTCAAACCGCTGTAAAAGATGAACCTACTCATCTTGTTGTTGCCAAGGAAGGAAGCGTGGCATCCTCTGTTTTATTGTCAGGGACAGTAACAGCAAAAAATGAACAATATGTTTATTTTGATGCTAGTAAGGGAGATTTAGATGAGATCCTTGTTTCTGTGGGTGATAAGGTCAGCGAAGGGCAGGCTTTAGTCAAGTACAGTAGTTCAGAAGCCCAGGCAGCCTATGATTCAGCTAGTCGAGCAGTAGCTAAGGCAGATCGTCATATCAACGAACTCAATCAAGCACGAAATGAAGCCGCTTCAGCTCCGGCTCCACAGTTACCAGTACCAGCAGGAGGCGAAGGAGCTGCAGCCCAAACTCCAGCTCCAGTCTCAGGAAATTCAGTTTCATCTATTGATGCACAACTAGGTGATGCTCGTGATGCTCGTGCAGATGCAGCAGCACAATTAAGTAAGGCTCAAAGTCAGTTGGATGCAATGACGGTTCTCAGCACTCTAGAAGGAACTGTGGTCGAAGTCAACCGTAATGTTTCTAAATCTCCAACTGGAGCTAGCCAGGTGGTAGTTCATGTCGTTAGCAATGAAAACTTGCAAGTTAAGGGTGAACTATCTGAATATAACCTTGCCAACTTATCTGTAGGTCAAGAAGTAACCTTTACTTCTAAAGTTTACCAAGATAAGAGCTGGACTGGTAAGCTTAGCTATATTTCTGACTACCCTAAAAACAATGGCGAAGCAACAAGTGCAGCTGCAGCAGCAGGTGGTAACTCTGGTTCTAAATATCCATATACCATCGATGTTACAAGTGAAATCGGTGACTTGAAACAAGGATTCTCAGTAAGTGTTGAGGTCAAGAATAAGAGTAAAGCCATTTTGGTTCCTCTAACAAGTGTTGTGACTGAAAATGATAAGAACTATGTCTGGGTACTTGACGAGCAGAAAAAGGCCAAGAAAGTGGAAGTTGGTTTGGGAAATGCTGATGCAGACAACCAAGAAATCACTTCAGGTCTGACAAATGGAGTCAAGGTCATCAGTAACCCAACGTCTTCTCTAGAGGAAGGAAAAGAGGTGAAGGCTGATGAAGAAACTAATTAGTTTAAAAAATATCTGCAGAAGTTACCGAAATGGTGACCAAGAGCTGCAGGTTCTCAAAAATATCAACCTAGAAGTGAATGAGGGTGAGTTTGTTGCCATCATGGGACCATCGGGTTCTGGTAAGTCTACTCTAATGAATACCATTGGCATGTTGGATACACCAACCAGTGGAGAGTATTATCTTGAAGGCCAAGAAGTGGCTGGACTTGGTGAAAAACAACTAGCCAAGGTTCGTAACCAACAAATCGGATTTGTCTTTCAGCAGTTCTTTCTTCTATCTAAACTCAATGCTCTGCAAAATGTAGAATTGCCCTTGATTTACGCAGGAGTTTCGGCTTCAAAACGTCGTAAGTTGGCTGAGGAGTATTTAGAAAAGGTTGAATTGACTGAACGTAGTCATCATTTGCCTTCGGAATTATCTGGAGGTCAAAAGCAACGTGTAGCTATCGCGCGTGCCTTGGTAAACAATCCTTCTATTATCCTAGCGGACGAACCGACAGGAGCCTTGGATACCAAAACAGGTAACCAAATCATGCAATTATTAGTTGAACTGAATAATGAAGGAAAAACAATTATTATGGTAACGCATGAGCCTGAAATCGCTGCTTATGCCAAACGCCAGATTGTTATTCGGGATGGAGTTATTTCGTCTGACAGTGCTCAGTTAGAAAAGGAGGAAAACTAAGATGCAGAATCTGAAATTTGCCTTTTCATCTATCATGGCACATAAGATGCGCTCTTTTCTCACTATGATAGGGATTATTATTGGTGTTTCCTCAGTTGTTGTGATTATGGCTTTGGGGGATTCCATGTCTCGTCAGGTCAATAAAAATATGACCAAGTCACAGAAGAATATCCATGTCTTTTTCTCGCCTATCAAAAGTAAAGATGGTTCTTTTACCCAAAAGCAATCAGCTTTGACAGTATCTGGTAAAGAAGAGGATGTTCCTGTTGAACCACCAAAACCGCAAGAAGCTTGGGTCAAGGAGGCAGCAAAACTTAAGGGTGTGGACAGTTACTATGTAACCAACTCGACCAATACCACCTTATCTTATAAAGATAAAAAAGTGGAGCGCGCTAGCTTGACGGGTGGGAATATTACCTACATGAAGGCGGTTGAAAATGAAATTGTTGCAGGCCGAAGTCTCATAGCTCAGGATTATAAAGATGTGGCCAGTGTCATTTTACTAGACCAAGAACTTGCTAATAGTCTGTTTGGGTCAGCTCAAGAAGCTGTTAACCAGATTATAGATGTCGGTGGCTTTAGTTATCGTGTCATTGGTGTCTATACTAGCGATGAGGCCAAGACTGCCAAGACTTTTGGTATTGGTGGACTTCCGATTACGACTAATATTTCTCTTGCCAATAACTTCAATATGGATGAAATTTCTGATATTGTCTTCCGTGTTAATGATACCAGTTTGACACCAACAGTGGGACCAGAATTAGCTAGAAAATTGACCGAGATTGCTGGTCTTCAGCAAGGGGAGTATCAGGTGTCAGATGCGACTGCAGCCTTCCAAGAAGTACAACAACTTTTTGGATTTATAACTACGATTATTAGTGCCATTGCAGGAATTTCACTTTTTGTTGGAGGGACTGGTGTTATGAACATCATGCTGGTTTCGGTGACGGAGCGTACGCGTGAGATTGGTCTCCGTAAGGCTTTGGGTGCAACGCGTGCCAATATTTTAATTCAGTTTTTGATTGAATCCATGATTTTGACCTTGCTTGGTGGAGTTATTGGTCTAACCATTGCGACAGGCTTAACAGCTATAGCTGGTCTACTCTTGCAAGGATTGATAGCTGGTATAGAAGTAGGAGTATCAATCCCAGTTGCCCTATTTAGTCTTGCAGTTTCGGCTAGCGTTGGTATGATTTTTGGAGTCTTGCCAGCCAACAAGGCATCTAAACTTGATCCAATTGAAGCCCTTCGATATGAATAAGATCAACAAGATGGACGCTTGTCTATCTTGTTTTTGTATGGATTTCCCTATCGAAAATTCTTAAAAATGTGATATAATGAAGTGTTAGAAAAACAGGTTTCATTTGCCTGGAAAGGAAAAATTATGTCTGAAAAGAATTTTTATATTACAACGCCGATTTACTATCCATCTGGTAAACTTCATATCGGATCTGCCTACACAACCATCGCCTGTGATGTTTTAGCACGTTACAAACGCTTGATGGGCTACGATGTTTTTTATCTGACAGGTCTTGATGAGCATGGTCAGAAAATCCAGCAGAAAGCTGAAGAAGCTGGCATCACACCTCAAGCTTATGTTGATGGAATGGCAGTTGGAGTCAAAGAACTCTGGCAATTACTCGATATCTCATACGATAAATTTATCCGTACAACTGATGACTACCACGAAAAAGTTGTCGCACAGGTCTTTGAACGCTTGCTTGCTCAAGATGATATCTATTTGGGTGAATATTCTGGTTGGTACTCAGTCTCAGATGAGGAATTCTTTACAGAAAGCCAGCTTGCGGAAGTTTTCCGTGACGAAGCTGGAAATGTGACTGGCGGTATTGCTCCATCAGGTCACGAAGTAGAATGGGTTTCTGAAGAATCATACTTCCTTCGTCTCAGCAAATACCAAGATCGTTTGGTGGAATTTTTCAAGTCCCATCCTGAATTTATCACTCCAGATGGTCGTCTGAATGAAATGCTTCGCAACTTCATCGAGCCAGGTTTGGAAGATTTGGCAGTTTCTCGTACAACCTTTACATGGGGAGTACCAGTCCCATCAAATCCAAAACACGTTGTCTACGTTTGGATTGATGCCCTTCTTAACTATGCGACAGCTCTTGGCTACGGTCAAGATGAACGTGGTAACTTTGACAAGTTCTGGAATGGAACAGTCTTCCACATGGTAGGAAAAGACATCCTTCGTTTCCACTCAATCTACTGGCCAATCCTTCTTATGATGTTAGATATCAAATTGCCAGATCGTTTGATTGCCCACGGTTGGTTTGTCATGAAAGACGGCAAGATGTCCAAGTCTAAAGGAAATGTCGTTTACCCTGAAATGTTGGTAGAACGCTATGGTCTAGATCCACTTCGTTACTACCTCATGCGTAGTCTTCCAGTTGGTTCAGATGGAACTTTCACTCCTGAAGACTATGTAGGCCGTATCAACTACGAATTGGCTAATGACCTTGGAAACCTCCTCAACCGTACGGTTTCTATGATTAACAAGTACTTTGATGGACAAATTCCTGCCTATGTAGAGGGTGTAACAGAGTTTGACCATGCTCTTGCTGACGTTGCAGAACAATCAATCGCTGACTACCACACCTACATGGAAGCAGTTGACTATCCACGTGCGCTTGAAGCGGTCTGGACTCTGATCTCTCGTACTAATAAATACATCGACGAAACAGCTCCATGGGTCTTGGCCAAGGATGAAGCTCTTCGCGACCAATTGGCAAGTGTTATGAGCCACTTGGCAGCCAGTCTTCGTGTCGTCGCTCACTTGATTGAGCCATTTATGATGGAAACCAGTCGTGCAGTTTTGAATCAACTTGGTCTAGCAGAAGTTTCTAGCCTTGAAAACTTGAGCCTGGCAGATTTCCCTGCTGGTGTGACTGTAGTTGACAAAGGAACACCAATCTTTCCACGTCTGGATATGGAAGAAGAAATCGCCTATATCAAGGAACAAATGGAAGGCAACAAGCCAGCTGTCGAAAAAGAGTGGAACCCAGACGAAGTTGAACTCAAACTAAACAAGGAAGAAATCAAGTTTGAAGACTTTGACAAAGTCGAAATCCGTGTCGCAGAAGTCAAAGAAGTTTCTAAAGTAGAAGGTTCAGATAAGTTGCTTCAATTCCGCCTAGATGCAGGTGATGGTGAAGATCGTCAAATCCTCTCAGGAATTGCAAAATACTATCCAAACGAACAAGAATTGGTTGGCAAGAAAGTTCAAATCGTTGCTAACCTCAAACCACGTAAAATGATGAAAAAATATGTCAGTCAAGGGATGATCCTCTCAGCTGAACATGATGGACAATTAACCCTTCTTACAGTTGATCCAGCTGTACCAAATGGAAGTGTGATTGGGTAACAATAGACAGGACTAGTTTATGCTAGTTCTGTTTTTTTATTTTAACTATTATGCTTTACAAACTAGTGTGAAAGTAGTATACTATAGATGAAGCTACTAGTAGGTATTACAAAATAGATTAGAAGGGAGAAGGGAGAAGGGATGAAAGAAACTCAACTATTAAAAGGTGTTCTTGAAGGTTGTGTCTTGGATATGATTGGTCAAAAAGAGCGATATGGTTATGAGTTGGTTCAGACTTTGCGAGAGGCCGGATTTGACACTATTGTTCCAGGAACTATTTATCCTTTGTTGCAAAAGTTAGAAAAAAATCAATGGATAAGAGGTGACATGCGTCCGTCGCCAGATGGTCCAGATCGGAAGTATTTTTCATTAACTAAAGAAGGAGAAGAGCGTGTCTCAGTCTTTTGGCAACAATGGGACGATTTGAGTCAAAAAGTAGAAGGGATTAAGAATGGAGGGTAAACCATGACGAAAATGAAGTGTTATGAAGAAACAAGCGCTTTGTTGCATCAGTTTTCTGAGGAGAATCAAAAGTATTTTGAGGAGCTGTGGGATAGTTTTAATCTTGCTGGATTTCTCTATGATGAGGACTATCTCAGAGAGCAGATCTATTTGATGATGTTAGATTTCTCAGAAGCAGAACGAGATGGTATGAGTGTAGAGGATTATCTAGGTAAGAATCCTAAAAAAATAATGAAAGAGATGCTCAAGGAAGCGCCTCGCAGTTCTATCAAGGAGTCCCTTTTGACACCAATTTTTGTCCTAGCGATATTACGTTACTATCATCTACTGGGTGATTTTTCTAAAGGTCCTCTCTTAACAGTCAATTTGCTTACTTTTTTAGGGCAACTTCTTTTTTTTCTGATTGGATTTGCTCTTGTGGCCACAATTTTACGTTGGGGCTTAGTCCAAGATTCTCCTAAGATGAAAATTGGCACTTATATTGTCGTTGGAATTCTTGTTCTGCTAGTTGTTCTGGGATATGTAGGAATAGGAAGTTTTGTACAAGAAGGAGCATTTTATCTTCCTGCCCCCTGGGATAGTTTCCTTGTCTTTACGCTTTCTCTAGTCATCAGTATTTGGAATTGGAAAGAACCGATTTTTCGTCCCTTTGTTAGTATGATTGTTGCCCATCTTGTTGTAGGCTCTCTGCTCCGTTACTATGAGTGGTTGGGAATTTCAAATGTTTTTCTTACAAAAGTTATTCCTTTAGCTGTTCTCTTTATTGGAATCTTTCTCTTATTCCGTGGGTTTAAGAAGATAAAATGGAGTGAAATATAATCAAAAATCCGTTGTAAAGCGGTTTTTTGATATAATGAAGGGAAGAATGTTAGAAATTAAAGGAGAAAAATTTGATGAGATACATAACTCTTGGTCAAGATGACAAAGAATTATCAGAAATTGTTCTCGGAATGATGAGAATAAAAGATAAGTCTGTAAAAGAAGTTGAAGAGCTTGTAGAAACAGCACTTTCTGTTGGAATCAATGCTTTTGACTTGGCTGATATTTATGGTCGTGGTCGTTGTGAAGAACTGTTAGGCCTTGTCCTAAAAAATCGTCCAGATTTAAGAGAAAAGATGTGGATTCAGTCCAAATGTGGCATTCGCATTGAAGAATTTACCTATTTTGATTTTTCTAAGGACTATATCATAAAATCAGTAGACGGAATTTTGCAAAGATTGAAGATTGATCATCTAGATAGTTTGCTTCTTCATCGACCAGATGCTTTGATGGAAGCTGATCAAGTGGCTCAAGCCTTTGAAATTCTATACAAATCAGGTAAGGTTCGAGATTTTGGAGTTTCTAATCAAAATCCTATGATGATGGAGTTGCTTAAAAAAGATGTCAAGCAGCCGTTAGCTGTTAATCAGCTACAATTGAGTGCGGCTTTTACTCCAGGATTCGAATCAGGTTTTCATGTTAATATGGAAGATAGTCAAGCAGCTATGCGAGATGGCAGCATTTTTGAATATTGTAAATTACACGATGTGGTCATTCAAGCATGGTCTGTCTTACAATTCGGGTATTTTAAAGGGAATTTTGTTGGAAATGAGAAGTTCCAACAACTAAACCAAGTCCTAAATCGATTAGCATTAAAATACAGTGTGAGCCCATCAGCTATTGCTATCGCTTGGGTGTTACGCTACCCAGCCAAAATGCAGGCAGTCGTAGGTACAACAAATCCTAAGCATTTGAGAGAAGCTAGCCAAGCGACAAACTTTAATTTAACAAGAAAAGAATGGTATGAAATTTATCTTGCAGCAGGGAATAATTTGCCGTAAGTAGAAGCAAATTTAAATAAATCATAGTCAAAAAACCGTTGGAAAATGGTTTTTTGTTATCTGACCATTTGTCTGGCTTGATTCGTTAGGTACGGTTCATTAACGAATGATTATGCTTTAATACTCAATGAAAATCAAAAAGCAAACTAGGAAGCTAGCCGCAAGCTGTACTTGAGTACGGTAAGGCGACGCTGACGTGGTTTGAAGAGTATAACTATTCTGATTTACATACTAGTAGGGAAGCAGTATTCCATAATTGACGGCACGCTAGTAGGTACTATAAAATGGACTAGAGTACATTTTTGATTGGGTATAAAACATCATAGATAATAAAAATAGGTTAGGATTTTTTGTCCTAACCTATTTTTACATGAAATAAACAATGGCAATGTACTGGAGGGAAGATGCTGCTAGGATAAAGAGATGCCAAATCATGTGGAAATAAGGTTTTTTCTTGGCGTAAAATCCAGCTCCAACTGTATAACAGAGTCCGCCAGTGACCATGAGACTCCAGAAAATGGGTGTCATTTGACTGATAATGGCAGGAATGATAGCCAGAACCAACCAGCCCATAATCAGGTAAAGAGCAAGGCTAAATTTCTCATTGACTTGTTTAGCAAAGATTTTATAGAGGATGCCGAAAATGGTCGTTCCCCACTGGATGGCAATAATCAGATAGCCAAACCAGTTATTCATTAAGGTCAATACGACGGGCGTGTAAGAGCCAGCAATGGCAACGTAAATCATAGAATGGTCAATGATTCTCAAGACATATTTGTGCGTCGAACCATAGGCCATAGAGTGATAAATGGTGGATGAGAGGAACATGAGAAAGAGACTAATAACGAAAATGGAAACGCCGATAGATGATAAAAATCCGTGTGTCTCATAACTATAGGTGGATGAAATAGGCAGTAAGATGAGCATGATGACTGCACCTACTGCGTGGGTCACACTATTAGCAATCTCCTCTCCAAAACTGAGTTGTTTGCTGAGTTTAAGACTAGTGTTCATTGGATTACCTCCTCTTCAGTATGGTGAATTAAGGCTAGAGTTTGATGATAGAGTTTAATGGTTTGGCAGCTGGTTTGGATAATAGGGTTAGTTGGATCAATTCCTTGATTCATGTAGTCCACAAAGGCATCGTAGAGTTGGTCTGAACTTGCTTGACTTTGGAGAGTATTAAGTGTCTGAGCTATTTCTTGAATAGAAAATACCGACTTGAGGGTTGTGATAGCAATCAAACGGGCAATCTGTTGGCGTTGGTATTTTTTCTTGTCAGGCTTTGTCAGGTAACCATGTTTGACATAGTTATTAACCATGGATGCTGTTAGCCCCTTATCTTTATCAGGAGAGATAGGGGCGCAGACCTGATTGACATAGAGCAAAACCTGGTCCAGATAGAGGTCAATATTTGGGATTTCTGCCCATTTAGGGTAGGAAAAGGTAGTTTTCATTTCCAACTCCTTTTTATCTAGTTTTGATAACTAGATTATAAAATAACAAAAACAGAAAGTCAAGTTTTAACTGCTTGTGAAAAGGCTTAAATTATGCTATGATGGGAGAAACTAGTCAGAAATGAGGAGAAAAGATGGAGATTCGTTTAGCTTTTCCAAATGAAGTAGATGCCATCATGCAAGTGATGGAGGATGCTAAAAAATGTTTAGCGGATGCTGGTAGTGACCAGTGGCAAAATGGTTATCCAAATGCTGGTATTATTATTGAGGATATTATCTCAGGTCAAGCCTATGTAGCCTTGGAGGAGGGAGAATTACTAGCTTATGCAGCTGTGACCAAGGGTCCAGAGGCAGCCTATGAAGCCATTTATGAAGGAAAATGGCAAACTGGAGAGTCAGAGTACCTAGTCTTTCACCGTATTGCTGTGGCTGCAGATGTGCAGGGACAGGGAGTCGCTCAAACCTTCTTAGAGGGCTTGATTGAAGGTTTTGACTATCTTGATTTTCGCTCAGATACGCATGCTGAAAACAAGGTTATGCAATATATTTTCGAAAAACTGGGTTTTAAACAGGTTGGTAAGGTTCCAGTTGATGGCGAACGCTTGGCCTATCAAAAATTGAAGAAATAATGCAAAAGAAGTACGCAAAAATGCTCTATTCTTCGCCAATTGGCTCCCTTTCTCTCGTAGCTGATGACCAGTATTTGTATGGCATTTGGGTGCAGGAGCAGAAGCATTTTGAGAGAGGGATAGGAGTTGAAACGATAGAAGTAGTTGTTAGTCATCCCATTTTAGACTCAGTTATTGCTTGCTTAGATGCTTACTTTAAAGGCAAGTCTCAGGATTTATCCAACTTGCCCTTGGCTCCAGTCGGAACGGATTTTGAAAAGCGAGTTTGGTCCTATTTACAGGAAATTCCTTATGGTCAGACAGTGACCTATGGGCAAATTGCTCAAGACCTGCAAGTGGCTTCTGCTCAAGCAATTGGTGGAGCAGTGGGACGCAATCCTTGGTCTATCCTAGTACCTTGTCACCGTGTGCTGGGAGCAGGTAAGCGTCTGACAGGTTATGCTGCAGGAGTGGAAAAGAAAGCTTGGCTCTTGGATCATGAAGTCGTAGATTTTAAAGATATAAATAATAGAAAGTGAAAGACATGTTAGAATTTATCGAATACCCAAAATGTTCAACTTGTAAAAAAGCAAAACAAGAATTAAACCAACTTGGTGTGGACTACAAAGCCGTCCATATCGTCGAAGAAACACCAAGCCAAGAAGTCATTTTAAACTGGTTAGAGACTTCAGGTTTCGAGTTGAAGCAATTTTTCAACACTAGTGGAATCAAATACCGTGAATTAGGGCTAAAAGATAAGGTAGGAAGTTTATCAAATCAAGAAGCAGCTCAGTTGCTAGCAAGTGATGGTATGTTGTTAAAACGGCCCATTTTAGTAGAAAATGGAACTGTTAAGCAAATCGGTTATCGAAAACCTTATGAAGAATTGGGATTGAAATAGTTTTTACTTATCTCTTTGATAGATAAAATATATAACCTCCCTGTTTCAAAGTATGATAAACTAGTAGGTAGACAAAGTCTGTATCTGACCGTAGCAAATAATTTCATTGACGGCAGAAGTATGGTAGAATGAATCATTATCAGGAGAGGATGTTTTTATGAATGTTACAACGATTTTAGCATCAGATTGGTACCAAAACTTGATGCAATTGATTCCGGATGGCAAGCTCTTTAGCTTGCGTTCGGTCTTTGATGGAATTCCAAGAATTGTCCAACAACTTCCAACAACGATTATGTTGACAATTGGTGGTGCCCTTTTTGGCTTGGTTTTAGCACTTCTTTTTGCCATTGTGAAAATCAATCGTGTCAAGATTTTATATCCCTTGCAGGCTTTCTTTGTTAGTTTCTTAAAAGGGACACCGATTTTGGTGCAACTCATGCTGACCTACTACGGAATCCCTTTGGCTTTGAAAGCTCTCAATCAGCAATGGGGTACTGGTTTCAATATCAATGCGATTCCAGCGGCTGTTTTTGCGATTGTAGCCTTTGCCTTTAATGAGGCAGCTTATGCTAGTGAAACCATTCGTGCAGCCATTCTCTCAGTCAATCCTGGTGAGATTGAGGCGGCACGTAGTTTGGGTATGACCCGAGCGCAAGTTTATCGTCGAGTGATTATTCCAAATGCGGCAGTTGTGGCGACTCCAACCTTAATCAATTCCCTAATCGGATTGACCAAGGGAACTTCCCTAGCCTTTAGTGCGGGTGTTGTGGAAGTCTTTGCCCAAGCTCAGATTTTGGGTGGTGCCGATTACCGCTATTTTGAACGCTTTATTTCCGTTGCCCTTGTTTATTGGGTAGTCAATATCGGTATTGAAAGTCTTGGTCGTTTCATCGAGAGAAAAATGGCTATTTCTGCACCTGATACAGTGCAAACAGATGTGAAAGGAGACCTTCGTTAATGATTAAGATTTCGAATTTAAGCAAATCCTTTTCAGGACAGACTGTCTTGGATCATCTGGACTTGGATATTCAAAAAGGGGAAGTTGTAGCCTTGATTGGTTCTTCAGGAGCTGGAAAATCAACCTTTCTTCGCAGTCTCAATTATCTTGAAACACCTGACAGCGGTTCTATTCAGATTGATGATTTTTCAGTTGATTTTTCTAAAATCACTCAAGAAGAAATCCTTGCCCTACGTCGTAAGCTGTCTATGGTTTTCCAACAGTTTAATTTGTTTGAACGCCGCACAGCACTTGATAATGTGAAAGAAGGCTTGGTTGTTGTCAAGAAATTATCTGACCAAGAAGCGACTAAGATTGCCAAGGAAGAGTTGGCTAAGGTTGGGCTTTCTGACCGTGAGAATCATTACCCTCGTCATTTATCAGGTGGACAAAAGCAACGGGTTGCCCTAGCGCGTGCGCTTGCTATGAAACCAGATGTCTTGCTCTTAGACGAACCAACTTCAGCTCTTGACCCAGAATTGGTCGGTGAAGTAGAGAAGTCTATTGCAGATGCTGCTAAGTCAGGTCAAACCATGATTTTGGTCAGTCATGACATGTCCTTTGTAGCCCAAGTAGCTGATAAGATTCTCTTCTTAGATAAGGGGAAAATCATCGAGTCTGGAACACCGGATGAGATTATCCACCATCCTAAAGAAGAGCGGACAAAAGAATTCTTCGCTAGTTACAAACGGACTTATATTTGATATAATAGATAAAGAAAAACTCAGTTAGCTGGACTAGCTGAGTTTACTCTTTAAAAAAGATAGAAATGAGAGAAACCATGCTACTGCAACTATTTTCTTTATATTTCGAGAGTTTGATCTTGACCACCATCCTCGTCCTGATTTTTTTAGGGATTTGGATTGGACTGAGAGCCATGTCGGGAGTGGATAAGACAGCCAAGGCTCGCCAAGCCCATCTCTATGATATGATTATGATTGGAGTCTTGGTTGTTCCAGTATTATCCTTTGCGGTTATGAGTTTAATTCTTGTTTTCAAGGCATAATCCTTGCGTGATTGACAAGAAAGAGTTAGAATAAAGATAGTTACAACAAGAAAGAAGGAATCTATATGTACGATACTATTATTATCGGTGCTGGACCTGCAGGGATGACTGCGGCCTTATACGCTGCTCGAAGCAATCTGAAAGTAGCCTTGATTGAAGGTGGTCTGCCAGGTGGTCAGATGAATAATACATCTGATATTGAAAATTACCCAGGGTATGCTAATATCAGTGGCCCAGAATTGGCAGAAAAGATGTTTGAGCCGCTTGAAAATCTTGGTGTTGAGCACATTTATGGTTATGTTAAAAATGTTGAAGACCATGGTGATTTTAAGAAAGTGATGACTGATGACCAAACATATGAAACACGTACAGTTATCGTAGCAACTGGTTCTAAACACCGTCCTTTGGGAGTACCTGGAGAAGAAGAACTGAACAGTCGTGGTGTTTCTTACTGTGCCGTGTGTGATGGTGCCTTCTTCCGTGACCAAGATTTGTTGGTAGTTGGTGGCGGAGATTCGGCTGTTGAAGAAGCCCTCTTCTTGACTCGTTTTGCCAAGACTGTTACCATTGTTCACCGTCGTGATCAACTTCGCGCCCAAAAAGTTTTACAAGACCGAGCCTTTGCTAATGAAAAAGTCAGCTTTATCTGGGATTCTGTAGTCAAGGAAATCAAGGGTGAAAACAGAGTAGAATCTGTCGTGTTTGAAAATGTGAAAACAGGTCAAGTGACAGAACAGGCCTTCGGTGGTGTCTTTATCTATGTTGGCTTGGATCCTCTTAGCGATTTTGTTAACGAATTGAATATTCAAGATCAGGCAGGTTGGATTGTGACAGATAACCACATGAAAACTGCAGTTGATGGTATCTTTGCGGTTGGAGACGTTCGCTTGAAAGACCTTCGCCAAGTAACAACAGCAGTTGGAGATGGAGCTATCGCTGGTCAAGAAGCTTACAAGTTTATTACAGAGCATAGTTAATCATAAAAACGCATAGTATCAGAGTTACAAAAATCTTGATACTATGCGTTTTACTGTGGGAAAATTTAGTTCATTTTTTGCTGAAATTCAATCCACTATATAAGCTTCTTATATCTTTAGAAAAATCCTTTAATCTTGCTAACGAGGCCATCTAGACCTTCAGAACTAGAAATCAACTGTTGAGCTTGAGAGAAGTATTCTCCAAGTTGTTCTTGATTTTCTGCAACAAATGTTTTTGCAGCTTCGAAATCTTTTGTTTCGATTAGTTCTTTTACTTGATTAAACAAATCTAATGGGTTCATCTTATTTCTCCTTTTCTGTATTTAATTATTTAACCATCTTTATGATAAAAAATCAACCCTAGCAAAATTTCTTTGAGAATGGATATCGTTTTCAATTTCCAGATGAAATAAAAGCCTTTACATGGTATAATAGAAGTAGCTCTTTAATGGAGGTGTTTGAGTGGAAAATCTGAAGAAAATGGCAGGTATCAAGGCTGCTGAGTTCGTGAGAGATGGAATGGTCGTCGGACTTGGGACAGGTTCGACTGCCTATTATTTTGTCGAAGAAATCGGTCGTCGTATCAAGGAAGAAGGGTTGCAGATTACAGCTGTAACGACTTCTAGTGTGACCAGTAAACAGGCTGAAGGTCTTAATATCCCGCTCAAGTCTATTGACCAAGTAGACTTTGTCGATGTGACAGTCGACGGGGCGGATGAAGTGGATAGCCAGTTTAACGGAATCAAAGGCGGTGGTGGTGCTCTTCTGATGGAGAAAGTTGTCGCAACGCCCTCAAAAGAATACATTTGGGTAGTGGATGAAAGCAAGCTGGTCGACAAACTGGGTGCTTTTAAATTGCCAGTAGAAGTGGTTCAGTATGGCGCAGAACAGGTCTTTCGTCGTTTTGAGCGAGCTGGCTACAAACCAAGTTTCCGTGAAAAAGACGGCCAACGTTTTGTGACCGATATGCAGAATTTTATCATTGACCTTGCCTTGGATATCATTGAAGATCCAATTGCTTTCGGACAAGAATTGGACCATGTCGTTGGTGTTGTAGAGCACGGTTTATTCAACAAAATGGTGGATAAGGTCATCGTTGCTGGACGAGATGGGGTTCAGATTTTAACTTCAACAAAAGCAAGATAACTAAAATAATAAGGAGATACACTATGTCAAAATTTAATCGTATTCACTTGGTGGTATTGGATTCTGTAGGAATTGGAGCTGCACCAGATGCCAATAACTTTGTCAATGCAGGAGTTCCAGATGGAGCTTCCGACACACTGGGGCATATCTCAAAAGCTGTTGGTTTGAATGTGCCAAACATGGCTAAAATCGGTCTAGGAAATATTCCTCGTGAAACTGCCTTGAAGACTGTACCAGCAGAAAGCAACCCAACAGGATATGTGACAAAATTGGAAGAAGTATCTCTTGGTAAGGATACTATGACTGGACACTGGGAAATCATGGGACTCAACATTACTGAGCCTTTCGATACTTTCTGGAACGGATTCCCAGAAGAAATCTTGACAAAAATCGAAGAATTTTCCGGACGCAAGATCATTCGTGAAGCCAACAAACCTTACTCAGGAACAGCTGTTATCGATGATTTTGGACCACGTCAGATGGAAACTGGGGAGTTGATTATCTATACTTCAGCTGACCCAGTTTTGCAGATTGCTGCCCACGAAGACATTATTCCTTTGGATGAACTTTATCGTATTTGTGAATACGCTCGTTCGATTACCCTTGAGCGCCCAGCTCTTCTAGGTCGTATCATTGCCCGTCCTTATGTAGGTGAACCAGGTAACTTCACTCGTACAGCTAACCGTCGTGACTTGGCGGTATCTCCATTTGCACCGACTGTTTTGGATAAATTGAATGAAGCTGGTATCGATACTTATGCTGTTGGTAAAATCAACGATATTTTTAACGGAGCTGGTATCAATCATGACATGGGCCACAACAAGTCAAACAGCCACGGAATTGATACATTATTGAAGACCATGGGCCTTGCTGAATTTGAAAAAGGATTCTCCTTCACAAACTTAGTTGACTTTGATGCCCTTTACGGCCACCGTCGTAATGCTCATGGTTACCGTGATTGTTTGCATGAGTTTGATGAACGCTTACCTGAAATTATCGTAGCCATGAGAGAGAATGACCTTCTCTTGATTACTGCGGACCACGGGAACGACCCAACTTATGCAGGAACAGACCACACTCGTGAATATATTCCATTGTTGGCCTACAGCCCTGCCTTTAAAGGGAACGGTTTGCTACCAGTCGGACATTTTGCAGATATCTCAGCGACTATTGCAGATAACTTTGGTGTTGAAACAGCCATGATTGGGGAAAGTTTCTTAGATAAATTGGTATAAGATGACACGCTATGCTTTACTGGTGAGAGGCATCAATGTTGGTGGCAAGAATAAGGTCGTCATGGCGGAGCTTCGTCAAGAATTGACAGAGTTGGGACTGGGAAAGGTTGAAACCTACATCAACAGTGGCAATATTTTCTTTGCTTCGACAGACCCAAAAGTCAAATTGATTGAAAGGTTAGAGGCTTTCTTTGAAGTCCATTATCCATTTATTCAGAGCTTTTCTTTACTGAGTCTAGAGGACTTTGAAGCGGAACTTGAAAATCTGCCTGAATGGTGGACCAAAGACTTAGCTCGAAAAGACGTACTCTTTTACACTGAGAGCTTGGATGTGGGTCAAGTCATCGAGAAAGTAGACAGTTTGGAACTGAAAGATGAAGTGGTTCATTTTGGAAAACTTGGTATTTTCTGGGGAAAATACTCCGAAGAATCATACTACGAAACAGCCTATCACAAATACTTACTCAAGATGCCTTTCTACCGCCAAATCACCATTCGTAATGCTAAAACTTTTGACAAAATCGGTCAAATGCTAAAAAATAATAAAGGAGACACACAATGACATTTTTAGATAAAATCAATGAAACAGCTGCCTTCCTGAAAGATAAAGGAATCCAAGCGCCTGAGTTCGGTCTAATCCTTGGGTCAGGACTTGGAGAGCTTGCAGAAGAAATCGAAAATCCAGTTGTAGTAGACTATGCAGATATTCCCAACTGGGGCCGTTCGACAGTAGTCGGTCACGCTGGTAAATTGGTATATGGTGACCTTGCAGGTCGAAAAGTCTTGGCTCTTCAAGGTCGTTTCCATTTCTACGAAGGAAATCCTCTGGAAGTCGTGACTTTCCCAGTACGTGTCATGAAAGTTCTTGGATGTGAAGGTGTCATTGTAACCAATGCTGCTGGTGGTATTGGATTTGGCCCTGGTACCTTGATGGCTATCTCAGACCATATCAATATGACGGGGCAGAACCCATTGATGGGTGAAAACTTGGATGATTTTGGTCCACGTTTCCCTGATATGTCTAAAGCCTACACACCAAAATACCGTGCTACTGCCCATGAAGTGGCTAAAAAACTTGGTATCAAGCTTGATGAAGGGGTCTATATCGGTGTAACTGGTCCAACTTATGAAACACCAGCAGAAATTCGTGCCTATAAGACACTTGGAGCAGATGCAGTCGGTATGTCTACGGTTCCTGAAGTTATTGTGGCAGCCCACTCAGGTTTGAAAGTTCTTGGTATTTCATGTATCACTAACTTTGCGGCTGGTTTCCAAGAAGAACTTAATCACGAAGAAGTTGTAGAAGTGACTGAACGTGTTAAAGGTGATTTCAAAGGCTTACTTAAAGCAATTCTTGCTGAACTATGAGAAAAAAATAAGTAGGAAAGCATTTCGGTGAGTTGGAAGATGAATGAAACAATTAACTTCCATATAGAATTATGATATGAAAATTGAATGAGGTCCCCATACTTTTACAAACCTCATCAAATCCTTGTTAACCAAGTATAAAAATGAAACTGTGATGCTAAAGGAGATTAGCTGATTGGAGAGTATTGTTGGTAAAGAGGGTGAAAAAAATAAAAGAAAGATATATGAATAAATGAAAATTAATCAACGAATTATGCGTTTTGGTATAAAAAAACTAAGTATCGGAGTTGTGTCTGTTGCAGTTGGTTTTGCTTTTTTAGCACCGACAGGAATTTCTGCCAATGAAGGCAGTCCAGTTGTGAAAAACGAAACTCCTCTAGTAGTAAATGCAACGGATAGTCCGGCAAAACTAGACAGTACCGATAAAAAACAGGAAATATCTATTACAGAGGAGAAAACTACAGTTGCTCAATCAACTCTAGAGACAAAAGAAGTTGTTAAAACTCAGAAAGAAAAAGCAGGAGAAGAATTATATCAAAAAGAATCTGCTGTACCTCATGAGGAATTGAAGAAAGAGGAAATTCTAAAGGATGAGCCAAAAAATTCTCGACCAGTAACAGAGGCAGACTTTGTCAAAATTTCTAAAGGAGAGCTCCATGTAGAGAAGGATCTTGTCGATAATTCTTTATACGGTGGAAAATTTTTAGATCCTGATGGAGATGATGATCATGATGGAATAAAAAATAAGGATGAATTGTATGTTTACAATAAAGATGGGAAAGACTACTTAGGATACCATAGCCATCCTTTACTAGCAGATAGTGATGGAGATGGACTAGAGGACGGGGAAGATGATAATAAGAAACAATGGTATGTCACAGATCGTGATTCCCTCCTTTTTATGGAGTTGGCTTATCGTGATGATGCTTACATTGACAAAATTCTAGATCATAAAAATCCTTTTCCAAGTCTTTATCTTGATCGTCAAGAATATAAAATGATGCACAATGAACTGGCACCATTTTGGAAGATGAAAAAGGCTTATCATACAGCAAGTGGCTTGGATGCTTTCTTATTTGAGACCAAGAGCGATCTCCCTTATCTCAAAGATGGAACGGTGCATATGTTGGCTATACGTGGAACAAGACTGAATGATGCGAAAGATTTAAGTACAGATTTTGTTTTGTTTGGAGGAAATAAACCTGCACAAGCGGATGATATCCGTAATGTTGTAAAAGAACTGGCGCAGGATTCTAGCATTACCAATCTGTATATGACGGGTCATTCGCTAGGAGGCTACTTAGCTCAAATAGCAGCAGTTGAAGCTTATCAGAAATATCCTACTTTTTATAGTAATGTTTTGAAAAAAGTTACGACATTTAGCGCTCCTAAAGTAATTACTTCTCGAACTATTTGGAATGCTAAGAATGGTTTCTGGGATGTGGGGTTAGAAAGTCGTAAGTTAGCTCTATCTGGTAAAATAAAACATTATGTGGTCGATAATGATAATGTTGTGACATCTTTGATTCGTAATGATAATGATATTGTAACTTTTACAGGTAACTCTAGTTTCAAACACCGTTCGCGTGGTTATTTTGAAAGTAGAATGAATGCTATTCCGAATTTTAATATTGGAAAACGTGATACGCTTGATAAACAGGGATATCGTGATCAAAAATTAGACAAAGTTTATTTCTTTAAGAAACAACAAGTCCCTCTGTCGTCTAGTCAACCAAGCGCTGAACCTCTTGAAAATATAGCTCTAGGGAAACGAGTAACTCAAAGTTCGACAGCTTTTGGAGGAGATGCTAGAAGAGCAGTTGATGGGAAATTAGATGGAAATTACGGACATAATTCTGTCACTCATACAGATTTTCAATCAAAACCTTGGTGGCAAGTCGATTTAGATAAGGAAGAAACGATTCGCCAGATTAATATTTACAATCGAACAGATGCTGCTCAAGATAGACTGACAAATTTTAATGTGATTCTTTTGGATAGTTCTGGAAAGGAAATTGAAAGAAAGCGCATTGCATACTTGCGAGATAGTTCCGCTCAGATTTCAATTGATTATAAGAAAGCTCGTTTTGTACGCATCGAGTTAGATGGATATAACGCTCTCAGTCTTGCAGAAGTCCAAGTGTATCGTGCTGAGAATATCGCTTGGAAAAAACAAGCTCAGCAAAGTTCTACTGATTTTGGTGGAGATGCTAGTCGTGCCTTGGATGGCGATACCAATAGTAGTTATAGCCAGCAATCAATTACCCATACAAAATTTGAAAACCAACCTTGGTGGGAAGTTGATTTAGGTCGTACAGAACAGGTAGGACTTGTTCGCCTTCATAACCGTGGGGATGGAGAACTTTCTAAACGTCTGTCAGACTTTGATGTGATTTTATATGATGAAAAAGGGACAGAAGTTGCTAGACAATATGTTTCTCGCTTAGAAGGAAGCAGTTTAGATCTCCAGTTGAATGGTAAACTAGGCCGCCGTGTTCGCATTCAATTGCGTCAAAAAAATCAAGCTCTCAGCCTTGCAGAAGTAGAAGTTTTTCGATTTGTAGCTAAAAATAATGTAACTACTCAAGCTTCTAAGCCTGTACAATTGTTAAACTACACTCCTGTAAAAGATAAGACCCTAACTATTCAACATAGTGGTGCTTATATTGCACGTTATTCAATATCGTGGGAAGAAGTTACAGTAGATAAAAATGGTCAATCAGTTGTCCGAAGTCGTTCTTGGGAAGAGAATGGGCGCAATCAGACCGCAGGTTCTATCCTCAATCTCCCAATTAAGTCTAATATGCGCAATCTTCGAATTAAGATCGAAAAGAGAACAGGTCTTATCTGGAATAGATGGCAAACAATCTATGACAACAGACCTATTCTTGCCCAACCACATCGAAAAATTACTCACTGGGGAACAACATTGAATTCTAAGGTGAGTGATGATGATGTCTTGTAATCTGATGGTACAATGACAGTTAGTTTGTCTAGTTTATAAGAAAGCACTAGCTGATCTTGAACAGAACTCAGCTAGTTCTCTGAGAGAGAACAAAAATTAAACAGAAAGGTAGAGCGCGTGTTCAGATTTGAACACGAGCGGAAAACTTTTCATAACAATAAAAGAAAGGAAGGGTAGTTCGGGTTTGAATTGAACCCGGGCTAGAGGCTTTGTAAAAAAGATAAATCCTCCTAGATGCCTTACATCTTTGTCGGATTTCCTATTTTTACTTTGTTCTCTGTTGCTATCCTAAATATACAAAAAAGAAAGGTAGAGCGTGTGTTTTGATTTGAACACGAGCGGAAAACTTGGAAAATAGATAATCTGACTGAGAAATCAGGATTTCTCGTCAGATTCCTAATTTTCAGTCGTTTTCTTGTCGCTCTTTGTATCATAAATTATGTCTATCCATATTGCTGCTCAGCAGGGTGAAATTGCTGATAAAATTCTTCTTCCTGGGGATCCTCTTCGTGCTAAGTTTATTGCGGAGAATTTCCTTGAAGATGCTGTTTGCTTTAACGAAGTGCGTAACATGTTTGGTTACACAGGTACTTACAAAGGTCACCGTGTATCTGTCATGGGAACTGGGATGGGAATGCCATCTATTTCGATTTATGCGCGTGAGTTGATTGTTGACTACGGTGTGAAAAAATTAATCCGTGTGGGAACTGCGGGTTCTTTGAATGAAGATGTCCATGTTCGTGAATTGGTTTTGGCGCAGGCAGCTGCAACTAACTCAAACATCATCCGCAACGATTGGCCACAGTACGATTTTCCACAAATCGCTAGCTTTGATTTGCTTGATAAGGCCTACCATATCGCTAAAGAACTCGGTATGACAACCCACGTTGGGAACGTTTTATCATCTGATGTCTTTTACTCAAACTACTTTGAAAAGAACATTGAGCTTGGTAAGTGGGGAGTCAAGGCTGTGGAAATGGAAGCAGCGGCTCTTTACTATCTTGCTGCTCAACACCATGTTGATGCTTTAGCTATTATGACTATTTCAGATAGTTTGGTTAATCCAGATGAAGATACAACTGCAGAAGAACGTCAAAACACCTTCACTGATATGATGAAGGTTGGTTTGGAAACATTGATTGCAGACTAAAGGTAGGCTATATTCAGAATGATTTCTCTTGTTCTCAAAATGATAACTATTAACAATGAATCAATCCTGAAATAGGTAAGAATAAGGAAATTGAAGGAAGCCTAATTGTATCAAAGGGCTAACAGGAGTTAGTTTAAGACCTCATAATAATCAAATAAAGTTGGAAGCCAAGTTGACAAGAAGTCAAGGCTTTCAACTTTTTAACTTGAAAATTCCTAGGAGTACAAAATGGATAAGATTGAACAATTACAAGGTATTATTGATCAAAGTCAGAGAATTGTCTTTTTCGGTGGTGCAGGGGTTTCTACAGAGTCTAATATTCCAGATTTTCGTAGTTCAGATGGTATATATAGTCTGAAACTAGGTCGCCATTTTACTGCCGAGCAACTGGTTTCACGCACTATGTTTGAGCGCTATCCAGAGGATTTTTTTGATTTCTACAAAAAGTATCTGGTCTATCCTGATGCTAAGCCGAATTTAGCACATGATTATCTAGCGTCTTTGGAAAAAACAGGTAAATTAAAGGCTATTGTGACGCAAAATATCGATAGTCTCCATGAAATGGCAGGATCTCAGAAAGTTTTGAAACTGCATGGTAGTGCAGATCGTAATTATTGTTTGGGCTGTCATCGCTTTTATGATTTGACTGCCTTTTTGGCACTTGAAGGTCCAGTTCCCCACTGCTTAGATTGTGGTAAGGTGGTCAAACCTGACGTAACCCTTTATGAGGAAGAGCTAGATATGGATGTATTTAGCCGCGCAGCCCAAGTCATTCAGCAAGCAGATTTGTTGATTATTGGTGGCACTTCCTTAGTTGTTTACCCTGCAGCTAGCCTAATCAATTATTTTTCAGGGTCAAATCTTGTCGTTATCAACAAGTCCAGCACTCCTCAAGACAGCCAAGCTGATTTAGTTATCGAAGGTAAGATTGGAGAAGTTTTTTCTAAATTGAGACAATAAAAAACTGAAAGAAGTAGGACTATACTTCCTTCAGTTTTTTTGTATCACGAACTCAGAAACTATGAACAAGATTCTCTTCATTTCTAGGGGAATTTTATTGTTGATTTATAAATTGCTCGAGTTATTTTTAATTGTTGAATAAAAGGAAAAAAGGAAGACTTTCTGGATGAAAAACTTCCTTTTTTAGTCAATCAGTACATGCTGATTTTAATGAAATGCTACTATATTGTTTACTTTTTTAAAGATTGCAAAAAACAATCAATCTCTGCTTGAGAATGGAGAATATGCATCTTTTCTGGGTAAGTAATGTTTAAGTATTGGTATCTATCCTTAGCATTTTTTGTTCGACCATCCCAGAGAATCCAACGAATAAATTCCCAGTTGAATTGCTCGGGGCATCCCTTAGCCATACTTTCTCTCACTTTTCCTCTGTATTTTAAATAGCGCTTAAAGGCTCTTAGCAAACAATTCCAAGCAGAGAAATTTAAAAAGATGATTTGGTCAGCTTCCTGCATTCGTTCCTCATAGAAACACCAAGAATAATTTCCATCGATGATCCAAGTTTCATGATTGGTGAGAAAGCTTTTCATCTCGGTCAACATCCATTCACGGTCACTGTCTTGCCAACCAGGTTGAAATTGGAGTGTGTCCATATGAAGTTTTGGGATGGAGTAGTAGAGAGATAACTTTTCAGCTAGCGTTGACTTACCAGCACCAGAATATCCGATAATTGCGATTTTCATTTTCTACCCTTTCCTATTTGGAGACAAAAAAACAGCCTCTATGGACTGTTTCTTATTTAGCAAGTTTAGCTGAAAGACGAGCTTTATCGCGGCTTGCTTTGTTTTTGTGAATCAAACCTTTAGTTTCTGCTTTATCGATAGCTGAGCTGGCAGCACGGTAAAGTTCTTCAGATGGGTTTGCTTCAAAAGCTTTGATAGCAGTACGCATAGCTGATTTTTGAGCTGAGTTTTTTTCGTTTTGTTTAACGTTCAATTCAGCGCGTTTGATAGCTGATTTAATGTTTGCCAATGTTCTTACCTCCATTTTTACTAACTATACCATTATATCTGAAAACTTACGTTTTGACAAGGGAAAATTACTTTTTTAAGTAAATTTCATCGATTTCATGGTTCTTTGTTTTATGCAGAATCACTTCTGCACGATTTCTGGTTGGTTCAATATAATTTTGTAGATTTGTGAGATTGATACTGGTCCAGACTTGATGGGCAAAGGATTCCACTTCCCCAATTGGCATTTGAGTAAAACGATAATAGTAGCTATCAGGGTCGTTTTGGGCTAGGCTCAGCATTTTTAAGAAACGGTCCAGATACCAACTCTCGATGTCATCGACTGCAGCATCAACATAGATGGAAAAGTCAAAGAAATCAGTGATATAGAGACGCTCGTTTTGTGGATTTTGAAAGACATTGATTCCTTCAACAATCACAAAATCAGCAGCTTTGACGCTTTGCTTCTCCTCAGGTACGATGTCGTAGACTTCATGAGAATAGACAGGAATATCTACATCTTGTCCATTTTTAATGCGATCCAAGAAGTTGAGAAGAGCTTCCATATCATAGCTTTCAGGAAATCCCTTGCGATTTAAAATCCCTTGCTCAATCAAGGTCTGGTTGGGATAGAGGAAGCCATCAGTTGTTACTAACTCAACCCTAGCATCTGTAAGTGTACGAGACAGTAGGATTTGCAGTAGGCGACTGGTTGTTGATTTTCCAACAGCAACACTCCCAGAAACCCCAATGATAAAAGGTTGGGATTTACTTTCACGTTGAAGAAAAATTCCTTTTGAGAAGGCCAAATCATCCTTGGTACGCTTGTAAATCTGGATGAGATGTGCTAGGGGAAGATAGACATCGGTAACATCCTGCAAGCTAATCTGGTCATTAAAACTCTTAATGGATTCTAATTCCTCTTCTGTCAAAGGAGGTGTTGTCTTTCGATGTAAAGATTGCCAAGTCTGGCGGCTGATTTTTTCAAAATGTAAAAATTCGTTGGTCATTTGTTTTCCCCTAGATATTTTGTTTATCATACCATAAAAAGCTAAAAAAATAAAGCGGTTTCTTGATGATAGTAAGCCAATATCGTATAATAGAGGTAGACCAATTTATTGATGAAGTAGGAGCTACTTTCTCCTGACTTATAAGCTAATAAAGGGGGCTTTGGGATTCACAACTTATAGGAGGTGTGTCATGAAAATCTTAAAAAGTTATGTATTGGAACTCTGTTTTATTTTAAGTTTTGCCTTACCTTTTATAAAAGGGGTCAATGCGGATAATGGTAGACGCTTTGTGGAAATCTATTACGGTTTTACTTTTTTGATGGAACATGCTATTGTAACAGTTGTCTTTCTTTGTTCGCTCTTGATTGCTTGCCTACTTAAAAAACGGTGGACGAAATGGCTAGTTGCTGGAAGTTATCTATTTTTGATTTTGTGGATTGCTACAGAGGGTTATTTCTTCCGCATGTCGCTAGAAGATTTGATACGACTTTGGACAAGTTTGGAAATCCTGACACAAACTTATCAGTTGGGCTTTTATCTAAACATCTTGTTGGGAATTCTGTTGATAATAAAGTATTGTAAGGTTAAGCAATCGTAATAAAAATGCGCCTGATTATAGACAATAAATTTATTGTTTTATCCTGACTACGATATTTTTAGTTCTAAATGGCTTATTATTTATAAGTGTTGAAAGAGATTGAAAAAAAGGTCTTCTTGACTAGTTTTCTTCAGTCTTTTTCGTTTTATTATCAATTTGTAAACGATTTACAATTTAAGTCAAATTATGGTAAAATAGTTTCATGAGTAAAATGTATTATGCAGAAAATCCTGATGCTGCTCACGACATTCATGAGTTGAGAGTGGACTTGTTGGGAGAAAAAATGACCTTTTTGACGGATGCGGGTGTTTTTAGCAAGAAAATGATTGATTTTGGAAGTCAACTCTTGCTCAAGTGTCTTGAGGTCGATGAAGGAGAGACTGTCCTGGATGTAGGCTGTGGTTACGGACCTTTGGGCTTGTCTTTAGCTAAGGCTTATGGAGTTCAGGCGACCATGGTCGATATTAATAATCGTGCCTTGGATTTGGCACGACAAAATGCTGAACGAAATAAAGTAGAAGCGACGATTTTCCAGTCTAACATCTATGAACAAGTTGAAGGCACATTTGACCATGTCATTTCCAATCCTCCTATCCGTGCGGGCAAGCAAGTGGTTCATGAAATCATTGAGAAAAGTAAAGATTTTTTGGAAACTGGTGGAGATTTAACAATCGTTATCCAGAAAAAACAAGGGGCCCCAAGTGCTAATTCCAAGATGGAGGAAGTGTTTGGCAATTGTGAAATCGTCAAAAAAGATAAGGGGTACTATATCCTTAGAAGTGTGAAAGAATGAGAGCAGTTGATTTAATCCAAAAGAAACGAGATGGTCAAGAACTGACTTCGAGTGAAATTGAGTGGCTAGTTGAAGGCTATGTGTCAGGAACTGTCCCTGATTATCAGATGTCTGCCTTTGCTATGGCCGTTTATTTTAAAGGAATGACAACTCGAGAAATCTCTGATTTGACTATGAAAATGGTTCAGACAGGTCAAGAGTTTGATTTATCAGCTATTGATGGGGTTAAGGTTGACAAGCATTCTACGGGTGGTGTTGGTGATAAGGTAACCTTGATTTTGGCTCCCCTTGTTGCTAGTTTTGGTGTGCCTGTGGCAAAAATGAGTGGTCGTGGTCTCGGCCATACGGGCGGTACGATTGATAAATTGGAGTCCATTAAGGGTTATCAAGTAGAACGTAGTCAAGAGGACTTTATTGGACAGGTGCAGGATATTGGAGTATCTGTCATTGGGCAATCAGACCAGCTGGTCAAAGCCGACAAGCTTCTCTATGCCCTTCGTGATGTGACAGCAACTGTCGATACGATTCCTTTGATTGCGAGTTCGGTAATGAGCAAGAAGATCGCAGCAGGGGCGGATGCTATTTTGCTAGACGTGACTGTCGGTGAGGGTGCCTTCATGAAGACGGTTGATGAGGCGCGTGAATTGGCTCAAACCATGGTGGAACTTGGTAAGGCGGTTGGTCGGAAGACGGTAGCTGTGATTACAGATATGAGCCAACCCTTGGGAAGAGCAATTGGAAATCGCCTCGAAATCCTTGAAGCACTGGAGATTTTACAAGGACAAGGCCGGCAGGATATTACCCACTTCATCTGTGAACTGGCTCAAATTATGCTTGGCCTGGCAAATGTAAACAAGACAGTTGAAGAAGTCCACCAACATCTTGAAAATGACCAAGCGCTAGCTAAGTTTGAGGAGATGGTGCAAGCCCAAGGCGGAGATTTGGAAGACCTCTATCGTCCTGTAAATGTAGCCCATGTGGTGGAAATCCCTGCTCAGGAAACAGGTGTCATTTCAGCTCTTCCAGCAATGGAATTTGGCCTCTATGCTATGAGACTTGGTGCTGGCCGTGCAGTCAAGACTGATGATTTGGACTATGAAACAGGAATTGTTTTTGAAAAGAAAGTTGGAGATTCCGTTCAAAAGGGAGAAATTGTTGCAAAAGTATACACAAATGGAAAAATTTCTCCTCAGCTAGTTACAGATTTTCAAAAATATGTTAAAATAAATGATAGGGTGCAAAGTTTACGAGAAATTATAGAAATTATCTCATAAACCGCAGGAGAATCCGAATATGAAATTAAATAAATATATCGATCATACGCTTTTAAAACAAGATGCAACAGAAAATCAAATTGATTGTTTGTTGTCTGAGGCTAGGGAGTATGATTTTGCCAGTGTTTGCGTTAATCCGACCTGGGTTGAACATGCTAAGAAAGGGCTTGAAGACACAGATGTTAAGGTCTGCACAGTAGTAGGTTTCCCCTTGGGAGCAACAACTTCAACTGTGAAAGCTTTTGAAACCAAAGAAGCTATCCAAAATGGTGCAGATGAGATTGATATGGTGATCAATGTTGGAGCTCTCAAATCGGGTAATTTATCCTTGGTTGAGTCGGATATTCGTGCAGTAGTGGAAGCAAGTGGTGACAAGTTAGTGAAAGTCATTATTGAAGCTTGCCTGCTGACAGACCAAGAAAAAGTTTTGGCTTGCCAATTGGCCCAAAAAGCGGGAGCTGACTTTGTCAAAACATCTACTGGTTTTTCAACTGGTGGCGCGACGGTAGCAGATGTTACATTAATGCGTGAAACAGTTGGACCTGAAATGGGAGTCAAGGCTGCTGGTGGAGCTCGTTCTTATGCAGATACTCTTGCCTTTGTTGAAGCAGGGGCGACCCGTATTGGAACATCAGCTGGGGTAGCCATTTTAAAAGGAGAATTGGCAGATGGCGACTACTGAGTTGATTGAACTAGCAATTGAAACCAGCAAGAAAGCCTATGTGCCCTATTCTCATTTTCCAGTCGGAGCTGTTCTAGTGGCAAAGGATGGAAAAATTTATACAGGTGTCAATATCGAGAATGCTAGCTATTCTTTGACAAACTGCGGTGAGAGAACAGCCATTTTTAAGGCTATATCCGAAGGCCAAAGAGAGTTTTCAGAATTGATTGTCTATGGACAAACTGAAAAACCAATTTCACCATGTGGTGCTTGTCGCCAAGTGATGGCTGAATTTTTTGAACAAGATCTAAAAGTGACCTTAGTCGCAAAAGATAAATCGACGGTCGAGATGACGGTCGGGGAATTACTTCCATACTCTTTTACAGACTTAAATTAGTCTGAGTCGCTCTCTGAGTGGCACGGTCCTTGTGGCCAACCAATCCATACTTGCAACATCGTTGCACATCTTATTTAGGAGGTTCAGTAATGAACAAGAAACAATGGCTAGGCCTTGGTCTAGTTGCAGTGGCAGCAGTTGGACTTGCTGCATGTGGTAACCGCTCTTCTCGTAACGCAGCTTCATCTTCTGATGTGAAGACAAAGGCAGCAATCGTCACTGATACTGGTGGTGTTGATGACAAATCATTCAACCAATCAGCTTGGGAAGGTTTGCAAGACTGGGGTAAAGAACATAATCTTTCAAAAGATAAAGGTTTTACTTACTTCCAATCAACAAGTGAAGCTGACTACGCTAATAACTTGCAACAAGCGGCTGGAAGTTACAACCTAATCTTCGGTGTTGGTTTTGCCCTTAATAATGCAGTTAAAGATGCAGCAAAAGAGCACACTGATATCAACTATGTCTTGATTGATGATGTGATTAAAGATCAAAAAAATGTTGCTAGCGTAACTTTCGCTGATAATGAGTCAGGTTACCTTGCAGGTGTAGCTGCAGCAAAAACAACTAAAACAAAACAAGTTGGTTTTGTAGGTGGTATGGAGTCAGAAGTTATCTCTCGTTTTGAAGCAGGATTCAAGGCTGGTGTTGCGTCAGTAGACCCATCTATCAAAGTACAAGTTGACTACGCTGGTTCATTTGGTGATGCTGCGAAAGGTAAAACAATTGCAGCTGCACAATACGCAGCTGGTGCAGATATTGTTTACCAAGTAGCTGGTGGTACAGGTGCAGGTGTCTTTGCAGAAGCAAAATCACTCAACGAGAGCCGTCCTGAAAATGAAAAAGTTTGGGTTATCGGTGTTGACCGTGACCAAGAAGCAGAAGGTAAATACACTTCTAAAGATGGCAAAGAATCAAACTTTGTTCTTGCATCTACTTTGAAACAAGTTGGTACAACTGTAAAAGATATTTCTAACAAGGCAGAAAAAGGTGAATTCCCTGGCGGTCAAGTGATCGTTTACTCATTGAAGGATAAAGGGGTTGACTTGGCAGTAACAAACCTTTCAGAAGAAGGTAAAAAAGCTGTCGAAGATGCTAAAGCTAAAATCCTTGATGGAAGCGTAAAAGTTCCTGAAAAATAATGGATGGAAGTTATTTCTTAGGAAGCGGCCATCGGCCGCTTTTTAAGAGTTGAGACAAAGTCATTTTGTCTCAGTAAAGCTTGCTACTAGAGAAATTAGCAAGTTTTATTGAAATAAAATAAGACTCTGAAAGGAAGAGCACATGGCACACGAAAATGTCATTGAGATGCGTGATATTACCAAGGTGTTTGGTGACTTTGTTGCCAACGACAAAATCAACCTGCACCTACGAAAAGGTGAAATTCATGCACTTTTAGGAGAAAATGGGGCTGGTAAGTCCACACTAATGAACATGTTAGCAGGCCTTCTTGAACCAACCAGTGGTGAAATTGCGGTCAACGGTCAAGTTGTCAACCTCGACTCACCATCTAAAGCAGCTAGCTTGGGAATTGGAATGGTTCACCAGCACTTTATGTTGGTAGAGGCTTTCACGGTGGCTGAAAACATTATTTTAGGTAGTGAATTAACTAAAAATGGTGTGCTAGATATTGCTGGAGCTAGCAAAGAAATCAAAGCTCTTTCTGAACGTTATGGCTTAGCTGTTGACCCTTCTGCCAAGGTAGCAGATATCTCAGTTGGAGCCCAACAACGTGTAGAAATTTTAAAAACCCTTTATCGGGGGGCTGATATCCTTATCTTTGACGAACCAACGGCCGTTTTGACTCCATCAGAAATTGATGAGTTAATGGCTATTATGAAAAATCTTGTCAAAGAAGGGAAATCAATTATCTTGATTACCCACAAGTTGGACGAGATTCGCGCAGTTTCTGACCGCGTTACAGTTATCCGTCGTGGGAAATCAATTGAAACTGTAGAAATCGCAGGAGCTACCAATGCTGATTTAGCAGAAATGATGGTGGGACGTTCTGTTTCCTTTAAAACAGAGAAGCAATCCTCTCAACCAAAAGAAGTGGTCTTGTCTATTAAAGACTTGGTGGTCAATGAAAACCGCGGTGTTCCAGCTGTTAAAAATCTGTCCTTGGATGTTCGTGCTGGAGAGATTGTCGGTATTGCGGGGATTGATGGAAATGGTCAGTCTGAACTGATTCAAGCCATTACAGGTCTTCGCAAGGTTGAATCTGGTAGCATCGAGCTAAAAGGAAATTCAATTGTAGGCTTGCACCCACGTCAGATTACAGAGTTGAGCGTGGGGCACGTTCCAGAAGACCGTCACCGTGATGGCTTGATTTTGGAAATGATGATTTCTGAAAATATTGCCCTTCAAACCTACTATAAAGAACCACATAGTAAAAATGGAATTTTGAACTATTCAAATATTACTTCTTATGCTAAAAAGCTAATGGAAGAATTTGATGTTCGTGCTGCTAGTGAATTTGTTCCTGCGGCTGCACTCTCAGGAGGAAATCAACAAAAAGCAATTATTGCTCGTGAAATTGATCGAGATCCTGATCTCCTTATCGTCAGCCAGCCAACTCGTGGTTTGGATGTCGGTGCCATTGAATATATCCACAAACGCTTGATTGAAGAGCGTGATAATGGTAAGGCTGTCCTTGTTGTCAGCTTTGAACTAGATGAGATTTTAAACGTTTCAGACCGTATTGCCGTTATCCACGATGGTAAAATTCAAGGTATTGTGTCACCAGAAACAACCAATAAACAAGAACTTGGTGTCTTGATGGCTGGTGGAAACTTGGGAAAGGAGAAGAGTGATGTCTAAAAAATTACAACAAATTTCGGTTCCCTTGATTTCTGTCTTCCTAGGAATTTTACTCGGAGCCGTTGTCATGTGGATCTTCGGTTATGATGCCATCTGGGGTTATGAAGAATTGTTCTATACAGCCTTTGGTAGCCTGCGTGGGATTGGGGAAATCTTCCGTGCCATGGGGCCTTTGGTCTTGATTGGTCTTGGTTTTGCTGTTGCCAGCCGAGCAGGTTTCTTTAACGTTGGACTTCCTGGTCAGGCTTTGGCAGGTTGGATTCTCAGTGGTTGGTTTGCCTTGTCGCATCCAGATATGCCACGTCCCTTGATGATTCTAGCGACTATCGTGATTGCCTTGATTGCTGGTGGGATTGTCGGAGCGATTCCAGGTATTCTTAGGGCCTATCTAGGGACGTCAGAGGTTATTGTAACCATCATGATGAACTACATTGTCTTGTATGTAGGGAATGCCTTTATCCATGCCTTTCCTAAAGATTTCATGCAAAGTACAGATTCGACCATTCGTGTTGGGGCTAATGCAACCTATCAGACACCTTGGTTGTCTGAGTTGACTGGTAACTCGCGGATGAATATTGGTATTTTCTTTGCCATCATTGCAGTTGCAGTTATTTGGTTCATGCTCAAGAAAACAACTCTTGGTTTTGAAATTCGTGCAGTTGGTCTTAATCCACATGCTTCAGAATATGCTGGTATTTCTGCCAAACGAACGATTATCCTCTCAATGATTATTTCAGGTGCCTTGGCAGGTCTTGGTGGAGCTGTTGAAGGACTTGGAACCTTCCAGAACGTCTATGTTCAGGGGGCGTCATTGGCTGTTGGATTTAACGGGATGGCGGTTAGTCTGCTTGCGGCAAACTCACCAATTGGTATTCTCTTTGCAGCCTTCTTATTTGGTGTTCTCCAAGTTGGAGCCCCAGGTATGAATGCGGCGCAGGTACCGTCTGAGCTTGTCAGCATTGTAACAGCGTCTATTATCTTCTTTGTCAGTGTTCATTACCTTATCGAGCGCTTTGTCAAACCGAAAAAACAAGTTAAAGGAGGTAAGTAAAGATGTCTATTACAACCTTGCTCACCCTCTTGGTGTCTTCTATGCTGATTTACTCAGCGCCCCTCATCTTTACAAGTATCGGTGGTGTTTTCTCTGAACGTGGTGGTGTGGTAAACGTCGGCCTTGAAGGAATTATGGTTATGGGTGCCTTTTCTGGAGTTGTCTTTAACCTTGAATTTGCGGAACAATTTGGAGCAGCAACTCCATGGCTATCCTTGCTTGTGGCAGGATTGGTTGGTGCTGTCTTCTCTATCATCCACGCAGCAGCGACGGTTCATTTCCGTGCAGACCATGTTGTCAGCGGTACGGTATTGAACTTGATGGCACCTGCTTTGGCTGTTTTCTTGGTGAAAGTTCTTTATAACAAAGGACAAACAGACAACCTAAGCCAGACTTTCGGACGCTTTGACTTCCCAGTCTTAGCTAATATCCCAGTGATTGGTGATATCTTCTTCAAGTCAACTAGTCTTCTTGGTTATCTGGCCATTGCCTTCTCCTTCCTTGCTTGGTTTATTCTCTTTAAGACTCGCTTTGGTCTTCGTCTTCGCTCTGTTGGTGAACACCCTCAAGCAGCGGATACCTTGGGAATCAATGTCTACAAGATGAGATATTTAGGGGTTATTATTTCCGGTTTCCTAGGTGGAATTGGCGGAGCGATTTATGCGCAATCAATCTCAGTTAACTTCTCAGTGACAACTATTGTTGGACCTGGATTTATCGCCCTTGCTGCGATGATCTTTGGGAAATGGAACCCAATCGGAGCCATGCTTTCTAGTCTCTTCTTTGGGCTTTCACAAAGTTTGGCCGTTATTGGTTCTCAATTGCCATTCCTACAAGGAGTGCCTACGGTTTATCTTCAAATCGCACCTTATGTTTTGACCATTCTTGTCTTGGCAGCCTTCTTTGGAAAAGCAGTTGCACCAAAAGCAGATGGTATTAACTATATCAAATCAAAATAAGTATACAAAAAACGTCAGTACAAAATGGACTGCACCCCAAAAGTTAGACAGAAAAAATCTAACTTTTGGGGTGTTTTTATTATGAAATTAACTTATGATGATAAAGTTCAGATCTATGGACTTAGAAAACAAGGATATAGCATAGAGAAGCTTTCAAATAAATTTGAGATAAACAATTCTAATATTAGGTACATGATTAAATTGATTGATCGTTACGGAATAGAGTTCGTCAAAAAAGGAAAAAATCGTTACTATTCTCCTGATTTAAAACAAGAAATGATTTATAAAGTCTTACATGAATGCTGGACTAAGGATAGAGTTTCTCTTGAATACGGCCTCCCAAGTCGTACGATACTTCTTAACTGGCTAGCACAATACAGGAAAAACGGGTATACTATTGTTGAGAAAACAAGAGGGAGAGTACCTAAAATGGGACGTAAGCCAAAAAAGAAACCTGAAGAGAGAACAGAATTAGAACGTCTTCAAGCAGAAAATGAGTACCTGAGAGCGGAGAATGCTATCCTAAAAAAGTTAAGAGAACTCCGATTGAAGGAGGAAAAAGAGAAAGAAGAAAGACAGAAATTGTTCAAGAATTAATGACTGAGTTTTCGTTAGATATTCTTCTAAAAGCCATTAAACTAGCTCGTTCGACCTACTACTATCACTTGAAACAGTTAGATAAACCAGATAAGGACCAAGAGCTTAAAGCTGAAATTCAATCCATTTTTATCGAACACAAGGGAAATTATGGTTATAGTCGGGTTCATTTAGAACTAAGAAATCGTGGTTATCTGGTAAATCAGAAAAGAGGTCCACGCTTGATGAAAGTACTCAATTTACAAGCTAAAATTCGACAGAAACGAAAATATTCTTCTCATAAAGGAGATGTCGGTAAGAAGGCAGAGAATCTCATTCAACGTCAATGTGAAGGCTCTAAAACAATGGAAAAGTGCTACACAGATGTGATAGAATTTGCCATTCCAGCAAGTACCCAAAAGCTTTACTTATCACCAGTTTTAGATGGCTTTAATAGCGAAATTATCGCCTATAATCTTTCAACTTCACCCAACTTAGAACAAGTAAAAACAATGTTGGAACATGCATTCACAGAGAAACACTACGAGGATACGATTCTCCATAGTGAGCAAGGTTGGCAATACCAACATGATTCTTATCATCGGTTCCTAGAGAGTAAGGGAATTCAAGCATCCATGTCACGTAAAGGTAACAGCCCAGACAACGGTATGATGGAGTCCTTCTTTGGGATTCTGAAATCGGAAATGTTTTACGGTTATGAGAAGTCGTTTCAGTCGCTTAAGCAATTGGAACAAGCTATTGTAGACTATATTGATTACTACAACAATAAACGAATTAAAGTAAAGCTAAAAGGACTTAGCCCTGTGCAATACAGAACTAAATCCTTTGGATAAATTAATTGTCTAACTTTTTGGGGTCAGTACAAAACTGGCGTTTTATTTTTTAGGATTTTGATGGGTTAAGTTCAGTCCCCAAGGGACAAGATTTTCAGTCTTGTTTTTGATACGAGCGATATTATCCTTATGACGAATTATAATCAAACTAGCAAGTGCTAGGATAATAGCGATGAAGAGAGGGTCATAGTTGCTCAAGATAAAATTAAAAAGTGGAAAGAGTAGAACTCCAATGACAGCCGCGATAGATGCTGTGACACTAGAGAGTGAAATCATACTACCAAGATAGAGGGTTCCAAAGAAAACAATTGCTAGGTAGAGACAGAAGACAGGTGCAAATCCGAAAATCACTCCAGCACTGGTTGCGACAGCCTTACCACCCTTAAATCCTGCAAAGATAGGAAAGGTATGGCCAATAACAGCCAAAAGTCCAAAGATGAGGGGTGAAACACCTTGTAGATGAAAAACAATTGGAAGAAGTGTTGCTAGGGTTCCTTTGAAAAAGTCAATCACAAAGGTCGCCATTCCCGCTTTTTTTCCTAAAATGCGGAAAGTATTGGTTGTTCCAGTGTTACCAGAACCGTGTTCACGCAGATTGATTTGAAAGAATACTTGTCCAATCCAGAGACCAGACGGAATTGAACCCAGCAGATAGGCTAGGAGTAATAAAACTATTGTAATCATACTCCTATTATATCATGAAATGGAGAAGAAAGGCAGAGAATCTCTTCCGAAATTGTAACAGCGGAGAAAGAAAAATTTTGCAAAATCCTTGGAAAACCTGTAGAATAGTAAAGATGAACGAATAGGAGGTTCCTTGTGTCAAAAAAGGAAATCAATATTAACAATTATAATGATGATGCCATTCAGGTGCTAGAAGGGTTGGATGCGGTTCGAAAACGTCCAGGGATGTATATCGGATCGACTGATGGTGCTGGTCTCCACCACTTAGTCTGGGAAATCGTCGATAATGCTGTCGATGAAGCCTTGTCTGGATTTGGTGACCGTATTGATGTGACCATCAATAAAGATGGGAGTTTGACTGTACAAGACCATGGACGTGGGATGCCGACAGGTATGCACGCTATGGGAATCCCAACAGTTGAGGTTATCTTTACCATTCTCCACGCAGGAGGGAAATTTGGTCAAGGTGGCTACAAGACTTCTGGTGGTCTCCATGGGGTTGGATCTTCCGTTGTAAACGCCCTATCAAGCTGGTTGGAAGTTGAAATTACCCGTGATGGAACGGTTTATAAACAACGATTTGAAAATGGGGGCAAACCTGTTACGACTCTTGAAAAGGTCGGTACAGCACCCAAGTCTAAGACAGGTACTAAGGTTACTTTTATGCCTGATGCGACGATCTTCTCTACAACAGATTTCAAGTACAATACCATCTCAGAGCGCCTCAATGAATCAGCCTTTCTCTTGAAAAATGTGACCTTGTCTTTGACGGACAAGCGAACAGATGAAGCGATTGAATTCCACTATGAGAATGGGGTACAAGACTTTGTTTCTTATCTGAACGAAGACAAGGAAACCTTGACGCCTGTCCTCTACTTTGAAGGTGAGGATAATGGCTTTCAAGTGGAAGTAGCTCTCCAGTACAATGATGGATTTTCAGATAATATTTTGTCCTTTGTCAATAACGTTCGCACCAAGGACGGTGGAACACATGAGACAGGACTCAAGTCCGCTATTACTAAGGTCATGAATGATTATGCTCGTAAGACGGGGCTTCTCAAGGAAAAAGATAAAAACCTTGAAGGTTCAGACTACCGTGAGGGACTTGCTGCCGTTCTTTCTATCTTGGTGCCTGAAGAACACCTCCAGTTTGAAGGACAGACCAAAGACAAATTGGGAAGCCCACTAGCTCGTCCTGTTGTTGATGGAATTGTGGCTGATAAGTTGACTTTTTTCCTTATGGAAAATGGGGAATTGGCTTCTAACCTCATCCGCAAGGCTATTAAGGCCCGTGATGCTCGTGAAGCAGCACGTAAGGCGCGTGATGAGAGCCGAAATGGGAAGAAAAATAAGAAAGATAAGGGTTTGTTGTCGGGTAAATTGACACCTGCTCAGTCTAAGAATCCTGCAAAAAATGAACTCTATCTAGTTGAAGGGGACTCTGCTGGCGGTTCTGCTAAACAAGGCCGTGACCGCAAGTTCCAGGCTATTCTACCTCTTCGTGGTAAGGTGATCAATACAGCCAAGGCCAAGATGGCAGATATCCTCAAAAATGAAGAAATCAATACCATGATTTATACCATTGGTGCGGGTGTGGGAGCAGACTTCTCTATTGAAGATGCCAACTATGACAAGATCATTATCATGACCGATGCGGATACCGACGGTGCCCACATTCAAACACTTCTCTTAACCTTCTTTTACCGTTATATGCGTCCTCTTGTCGAGACAGGACATGTTTATATCGCCCTTCCGCCTCTTTACAAGATGTCAAAAGGAAAAGGTAAGAAAGAAGAAGTGGCCTATGCTTGGACGGACGGTGAGCTAGAAGAACTCCGTAAACAGTTTGGTAAAGGCGCTACTCTCCAACGCTACAAAGGTCTTGGTGAGATGAATGCGGATCAGCTCTGGGAAACAACTATGAATCCTGAAACCCGTACCCTCATACGTGTCACCATCGAAGACCTAGCCCGCGCCGAACGTCGTGTCAATGTTCTCATGGGAGACAAGGTCGAACCACGCCGTAAGTGGATTGAGGATAATGTCAAGTTTACGCTGGAAGAAGCGACAGTGTTTTAAGTCTATTTTTAACGAATGGGTATCAACATGAGAACTGAAGTAGAAATGCTAAATCTGATTTTACAGACTTCCAAAACTTTACAAGTCAAAGCTGTCGCCATGTCTGGTTCACGTACAAACCAAAAGGTTCAAATAGATGAATTTCAAGACTATGATGTTGTTTATCTTGTTGAGAACTTTGAAGAACTAATTTCAGATTTATCTTGGTTGGACCAGTTCGGTAAACCCGTCATCGAGCAAGAGGTTACTCTAGGACATCGCCGTCTTTACCTCATGCTTTTTGAAGATGGCAATCGGATTGATTTGACACTCTGCCCACAAGAACACATGCAAGAATGGGTGGATAGTGAAGCAGGATTCACAGTTTTAGAAGATAAGAAGGGCTTGTTTGAGTCTCATTCTCCAAATCCTCAACGCTACTGGAGAAGCCCAGCTACTGAGACAGATTTTAAAAATTCCTGTAATGAATTTTGGTGGGTGTCAGCCTACGTGGTTAAAGGAATTTGTCGTAATCAGCTCATCTACGCGACAGACCATCTCTACGGTATTTGTCAACAAGAACTCTTGAAGGTCTTGGCTTGGCAGGTAGCAAGCGATAGGGGAAGAGTCGACGTCGGCAAGAACTACAAGTACCTCTTTAACTATTTACCTGCTGAGAAAGAAAAGGATTTTTCAAATCTGCTAGATTTCTCAAGTTTAGAGAAAATCACTCAGACTTTATTTGCTACGATGCAACTTTTCCACCAAGAGGCTCAGTACCTTGCTCAAAAAATGGGATTTGACTACGATAAGGAAGTGGCTGAGAAGATGATTCAGTATGCTGAGGAAAGAGTGAAGAAGTTTGGGAATAACTAGAAAAATGAAAAAGCGAGAGGAGAAGACTCATGATTGAAAAAGTGGAACGCCTCATTACAGAGATTAATCGTATTCATCTAGAATATTCTAAAGATTATTTTGAAACGGGTAAGGTGGAAAAAATCAATCTCAAGCATACCTTTTCAAAAGTTTCGACTAAAGCGATTTTGGCCTACCGTCTGAATTTACATGAGTCAATTAATGACTATCTGATGAAAGCGGATGTCCAAGATATTGCCTATGTTTATCGTGTCAAAACTTCTGAGTCTATTTTAGATAAAATTACACGTTTTTCTGAGCGTCAAGAGGGTTATCCTGTGAATTCCATTCTTAATGATATTTTTGGTGCTCGTATGATTTTAAGTTCCAAAGAGATAGCTCAAGTCATGGAGAAATTAGATGATTGGCAAGAGAATTACGGACTAAAAAACTGGTATTTACGTGATAAAGATGGCTATGTCGGTCTTCATATTTATTTTAAAAATAAAAGTAATTTTTATTACCCATGGGAACTCCAACTTTGGGATAGGAAAGATGTAGATAGCAATATCGCCAGTCATATCAAGTATAAACGAGGATTTGTGGAGTAGACATTTCAAGTGGAAATGATGATATAGGAATTGGATGAAACTCACTTACTCTATATTTTTTCTTTTTCCATAATATTTACTCTCCATTCTTCGAAAGGAGTTGAACACGCCCTAAATGCTATGTGAAAATTCCTTATTACTCACTGAAGCAACATATTAAATTACAGAAAGGATAGTTTGGTTACTTATAGTAACTGAACACGGGACTAATCCTTTCTACATCCTTTTATCATTACACACACTCTACATTCTTTGAAAGGAGTTGAACACCCCCTAAATGCTGTGTGAAAAAGATAAATTCTCTTACGAGCATCGCTCGCTTTAAGAATTTCCTATTTTCACTTTGCATTTTACGGGCTTAGTATCCTATGTCTAACATTCAAAATATGTCCCTAGAGGACATCATGGGAGAGCGCTTTGGTCGCTACTCCAAGTACATTATTCAAGACCGGGCTTTGCCAGATATTCGTGATGGTTTGAAGCCGGTTCAGCGTCGCATTCTTTATTCTATGAATAAGGATGGCAATACCTTTGACAAGAGTTACCGTAAGTCGGCCAAGTCTGTCGGTAACATTATGGGTAATTTCCACCCACATGGGGACAGTTCTATCTATGATGCCATGGTTCGTATGTCTCAAGACTGGAAAAATCGTGAGATTCTAGTTGAAATGCACGGTAATAACGGTTCCATGGACGGAGATCCTCCTGCGGCTATGCGTTATACTGAGGCGCGTTTGTCTGAGATTGCAGGCTATCTTCTTCAGGATATCGATAAAAAGACCGTTCCTTTTGCTTGGAACTTTGACGATACCGAGAAAGAACCGACTGTTCTGCCGGCAGCCTTTCCAAATCTTTTAGTCAATGGTTCGACTGGGATTTCGGCTGGTTATGCCACGGATATTCCACCGCATAATTTGGCCGAAGTTATCGATGCGACAGTTTACATGATTGACCACCCAACTGCCAAGGTAGATAAACTAATGGAATTCTTGCCTGGACCAGACTTCCCTACAGGGGGGATTATTCAGGGGCGTGATGAAATTAAGAAAGCCTACGAAACTGGGAAAGGGCGCGTGGTTGTTCGTTCCAAGACTGAGATTGAAAAGCTAAAAGGTGGTAAGGAACAAATCGTTATCACTGAGATTCCTTATGAAATCAACAAGGCCAATCTAGTCAAGAAAATCGATGATGTTCGTGTCAATAACAAGGTAGCTGGGATTGCTGAGGTTCGTGATGAGTCTGATCGTGATGGTCTTCGTATTGCTATTGAGCTAAAAAAAGATGCCAATACGGAGCTTGTTCTTAATTATCTTTTCAAATACACAGACCTGCAAATCAACTACAACTTTAACATGGTGGCGATTGACAATTTCACACCTCGTCAGGTTGGGATTGTTCCAATCCTGTCTAGCTACATCGCTCACCGTCGTGAAGTGATTTTGGCGCGTTCACGCTTTGACAAGGAAAAGGCTGAGAAACGTCTCCATATCGTCGAAGGTTTGATTCGCGTGATTTCGATTTTGGATGAAGTCATTGCTCTTATCCGTGCTTCTGAGAATAAGGCGGACGCCAAGGAAAATCTCAAACTTAGCTATGATTTTACAGAGGAGCAGGCTGAGGCCATCGTTACCTTGCAATTGTATCGTTTGACCAATACCGATGTGGTTGTCTTACAGGAAGAAGAAGCAGAACTTCGTGAAAAGATTGCCATGCTGGCGGCTATTATCGGTGATGAGCGGACTATGTACAATCTCATGAAGAAAGAGCTTCGTGAGGTCAAGAAGAAATTTGCGACTCCACGTTTGAGTACTTTAGAAGACACTGCGAAAGCAATCGAGATTGATACAGCTAGTCTGATTGCTGAGGAAGATACCTATGTCAGCGTGACTAAGGCAGGTTACATCAAGCGTACCAGCCCGCGTTCTTTTGCAGCTTCAACGCTAGAGGAAATTGGTAAACGTGATGATGACCGTTTGATCTTTGTACAAGCTGTCAAGACAACACAGCATCTTTTGATGTTCACAACTCTTGGAAATGTCATTTATCGACCAATTCATGAATTGGCTGATATTCGTTGGAAGGATATCGGTGAGCATCTGAGTCAGACCGTTACAAACTTTGAAACTAACGAAGAAATCCTTTATGTGGAAGTCGTGGATCAGTTTGATGATGCGACAACCTACTTTGCGGCGACTCGTTTCGGTCAAATCAAGCGTGTAGAACGCAAAGAATTCTCTCCATGGCGAACCTACAAGTCTAAGTCTGTCAAGTATGCTAAGCTCAAAGACGATACAGATCAGATTGTAGCAGTGGCTCCGATTAAACTAGATGATGTTCTTTTGATTAGCCAAAATGGTTATGCCCTTCGTTTCAATATCGAAGAGGTTCCAGTTGTCGGTGCTAAGGCTGCAGGTGTCAAGGCTATGAATTTGAAAGCAGATGATGTCCTCCAATCTGCCTTTATCTGTAACACTTCATCATTCTATCTCTTGACCCAGCGTGGAAGTTTGAAACGTGTTTCCATCGAGGAAATTCCAGTAACCAGCCGTGCCAAACGAGGAATACAAGTCTTGCGTGAGTTAAAAAACAAACCGCACCGTGTCTTTTTGGCTGGTGCAGTTGCAGAGCAAGGATTTGTTGGTGATCTCTTCAGTACAGAGGCGGACAGGAATGACCAAACTCTGGTTATCCAATCCAATAAAGGAAGGACCTATGAAAGCCGATTAAAAGACTTGAACCTATCAGAACGAACAAGTAACGGTAGCTTTATATCCGATACCATTTCAGATGAAGAAGTTTTTGATGCTTATCTTCAGGAAGCTTATACAGAACTTGAATCTAAGAAATGATAAAAAACAATGAAAAGCTTTTCATTAAGAAATTTCTTAAGCTATAGATTTAAGAGTTGAATTTGATTATATATACAAAAACGAACAGTGCTGATTCCCAACTGATAGGGACTCAATCCTGTTCGTTTTCTTGTCTTTATTGGTATAGACCGCCTGGTGTTTAATTGTGAAATTATTAATATGTGGTCAATTATTCAAGCTAGATTAATAAAAAAATAATATTTTTTAAGAAAACGATTGCGCATATATTATTTTTATGTTATACTTTTATTGTTTCAAGAAAGCGCGTTCAAGAAATAGTTGGTTTTAATATAAAAGGAGTTTTGTATGTCTCAAAATAAACAAGATAAAGGATTTCGTTTTTCTATTCGTAAACGTAGTGTTGGAGTATGTGGTGTTGCCATTGCAACATTTTTGCTAGCTTCTGGCCTTGTATTTCAAACAAATGTAGTAAAAGCAACAGAGCCAAGCGTTGCTGCAGTTGCTGGTGAAAATATTGCTGCTCATAAACCAGCGAGTCAGAGTTCAATTGCTTATGGAGGAGATGCTTCTAGAGCAGTTGACGGTAATCGTAATAATGCCTGGAACAATCGTTCAGTTACTCATACAGATTTTCAAGATCATTCTTGGTGGAAAGTTGATTTAGAGAAAGAAGAATCAGTAGGAACTGTTCGTATTTATAATCGTGGAGATGGGAATGTAGCAAATCGTTTATCTAATTTTGATGTTATTTTATTAGATAAAGATGGTAAGGAAGCAGCTCGTCAACATGTCGATAGCTTAAACAATCAACCAACAGTTGATGTTCAATTCACTGGAGTTAATGCAAGATATGTCAAAATTGAATTAAATAAATCTAAAACTCCACTTAGTTTAGCAGAAGTTGAAGTATATCGTGCTGTAAAAGAAGAAAAAGTAGTAGCAGATAAGAAAACAGAAAACAAAGCTAAAACAGATTATACTGCAGAACTAAATAACTATTTATTTGGTTTAAATTACGATAAAACAAATATTTTAACTAGACGAGGCGAGGCAATAGAAAATTACACGAATACAAGCACAAAACAACAAGGAAATGAATTTGTGGTTGTAGAAAAAGTGAAGAAAAACCTTTCTAATGGTTCTGCAGATGTTGCCATTAATGGTAACGGAGATATTTTCCTAGGTGCTTTGTTTAAAGCAAATCAAGACCTTCTAGAAAATAAACCACAACAAATTAGTTTAGATCGTAGCAAAGGTAGAATTAGTGTTGATTTACCAGGAATGGTAGGCGGAGATAGCTATGTAGATGCTAATCCAACTGCAAGTGGTATGCAGGAAGGTGTAAATACCTTGTTAAATCGTTGGCATGAAAAATATGCTGCGAAAAATCCTGCTCCAGCACGTATGCAGTACGAATCAACTTCTGCTTACAGCATGAATCAATTGAAAGCAAAATTCGGAAGTGATTTTGAAAAAGTCGGTGTTAATTTGAAAATTGATTTTGAAGCTGTCAATAAAGGTGAAAAACAAATTGAGGTAGTTGATTTTAAACAAGTTTACTATACTGCAAACTTTGATGCTCCAAAAAATCCATCAGATGTATTTGCTCCAGGAGTAACAGTTGATCAATTGAAAGCACATGGAATTGATGAAAATACTCCTCCTGTATATGTATCAAGCGTGTCATACGGACGTCAAATGTATGTTAAGTTTGAAACAACAAGCAAGAGTACCGAGTTGAAAGCAGCAATCAATGCTGTAATCAAAGGTGTGCCTATTAAAGCTGAATCTGAATGGGCGCGTGTCTTGAAGAATACAACTGTAACAGTTTCAATCGTAGGTGGAAATGCTGATGGTGCTGCACGCGTTGTAACAGGTACGGTAGAAGACTTGAAGAAATTGATTCAAGAAGGAGCTACTTTTAGTACACAAAACCCTGCTGTTCCAATTTCTTACAAAACTGCATTTTTGAAAGATAATCAAGTAGCTACAATTCAAAGTAATACAGACTACATTGAAACAAAAGTGACTTCATACAAAAATGGTTACCTCAATTTACAACATAAGGGAGCTTATATTGCTCGTTACTATGTTTACTGGGATGAAGTGACTTACGATAAGGATGGTATTGAAAGTATTCGTTCACGTCAGTGGGAGCATAACGGTCAGAACAGAACTGCTGGCTTCCAAACTGAACTTCAATTTAAAGGAAACGTTCGTAATATACGAGTGAAGATTCAAGAAAAAACAGGTCTTGCTTGGGAACCATGGCGTACTGTTTACAATCGTACCGATCTTCCTCTAGTCCAAAAACGTACCATTATTAATTCAGGTACAACAATCAGACCAAAATACGATGAAAAAGTTGAAAACAACTAATTCTCACTTGTAAAAATAATTAGTTATACTAATGAATTGAACCCCAAAAGTTAGTCCAAATTCTAACTCTTGGGGTGTTTTTCTGTGTCTTGTTTTATGATTAGTTTACATATAAGTATATATGTAAACTAATCGTTCTTGTGAATAGCATTATAGATTTATTAGACCCAAGGTAAGAAGACATCTCTTGTTTTTATATTCAAAGCTATAGCGGTTAATATTTAAGGAGACCTTCAAGTTCAAGTAGTCAATAAGAAGAAATTCTCTTGTAGTTTAAGATTTTTTAGGATAGTTATGAATTTAATTCTCGATAAAGGGATCTATTTTAGGAGTCATTTTCTAGCTTCTTTAGGTAACCATCTCCGAATGGACCTCTTGTGATTTACATTAGTTTACTTTTTCCATAGGGCATAGGGGTGTGTATAGTAGATATATTTATTGGAAAATGTCTATTCTGTGTTTTATTATGGATATATTTACTTTAATTTCTCCTAAGCATTGAGTTTTAACTCATGTTCCTCAAAAAGATGTTTAATGAGGTTAAAATTGTTAAATTTGAGTATAATATCTTGTAAAAAATTCTAAAATCCTATAAAATAAAAAGTGACGGAGGAATTTATGAATGTAAATCAAATTGTACGGATTATTCCTACTTTAAAAGTTAATAATAGAAATTTAAATGAAACCTTTTATATGGAAACCCTCGGTATGAAAGTTTTGTTAGAAGAGTCAGCCTTTCTATCACTAGGTGATCAAACAGGCCTTGAAAAACTTGTTTTAGAAGAAGCTCCAAGTATGCGTTCTCGTAAAGTGGAAGGAAGAAAGAAGCTGGCTAGATTACTTGTCAAGGTGGAAAATCCCTTGGAAATTGAAGTCTTATTAGCTAAAACAGATTCGATTCATCGATTATATAAGGGGCAAAACGGCTACGCTTTTGAAATTTACTCTCCAGAAGATGATTTGGTTTTGATTCATGCGGAAGATGATAGAGAAAGTCTAGTAGAAGTAGAAGAAAACCCTGAATTTCAAACAGATTTGGAATCAATTTCTTTAAGTAAATTTGAGATTTCTATGGAATTACATCTCCCAACTGATATTGAAAGTTTCTTGGAAGTATCTGAAGTTGGGACTTCACTTGATTTTATCCCAGCTCAAGGGCGGGATTTGATGGTAGAAAATACAGTTACTTGGGATTTATCTATGCTCAAGTTCTTGGTCAATGAACTAGATATAGCAAGTCTTCGCCAGAAGTTTGAATCTACCGAATATTTTATTCCTAAGTCTGAAAAATTCTTCCTTGGAAAAGATAGAAATAATGTTGAATTGTGGTTTGAAGAAGTATGAAGTGGACCAAGATTATTAAAAAAATAGAAGAACAAATCGAGGCAGGGATTTATCCCGGAGCCTCTTTTGCGTATTTTAAGGGCAATCAATGGACGGAGTTCTATATTGGCCAGAGTGACCCAGAGTATGGCTTGCAGACTGAGGCAGGACTCGTTTATGACCTAGCCAGTGTCAGCAAGGTTGTTGGGGTTGGCACAGTTTGTATCTTCTTGTGGGAAAAAGGCAAATTAGATATTGACAGACCTGTAATAGATTTTTTAGCTGAGAGTGATTATCCAGACATCACTATTCGCCAAGTCTTGACTCATGCAACAGACCTTGATCCTTTTATTCCTAATCGTGATCTTTTAACAGCCCCTGAATTAAAGAAAGCGATGTTTCATCTTAACAGAAGAAGTCAGCCAGCCTTTCTTTATTCGGATGTTCATTTTTTACTGTTGGGTTTTATTTTGGAAAGAATCTTTAATCAAGACCTGGATGTGATTTTACAAGAACAAGTCTGGAATCTTTGGGGAATGACGGAAACCCAGTTTGGACCTGTTGAGTTTGCTGTTCCGACAGTTAGAGGTGTAGAGGCTGGCTTGGTACATGATCCCAAGGCTCGCCTCTTGGGCAGACATGCTGGTAGTGCTGGTTTATTTTCGACTGTAAAGGATTTACAAATCTTTTTAGAACACTATTTAGCAGATGATTTTGCAAGAGATTTGAGTCAAAATTTTTCTCCTTTGGATGACAAGGAACGTTCTTTGGCATGGAATTTGGAAGGAGATTGGCTAGACCATACGGGTTATACAGGTACCTTTATCATGTGGAATCGTCAGAAGCAAGAAGCAACCATTTTCCTATCGAATCGTACCTATGAAAAGGATGAGCGGGCTCAATGGATTTTAGACCGTAATCAAGTGATGGACTTGATTCGTAAAGAAGAGTAAGGAGAGACATGTCAAATAGTTTAAAAGGGACTCTATTAACAGTTGTGGCTAGTATTGCTTGGGGTTTGTCAGGAACGAGTGGCCAATACCTGATGGCACACGGAATTTCGGCTTTGGTTTTGACCAACTTGCGTCTTTTAATCGCTGGTGGAATTCTCATGCTCTTGGCTTATGCCACTGCAAAGGATAAAATGCTGGCCTTTTTAACGGATAAGAAGAGTTTGCTATCTCTTCTCATTTTTGCTCTAATTGGTCTTTTTCTCAACCAATTTGCTTATCTGTCTGCTATTCAGGAGACCAATGCAGGAACAGCGACGGTGCTTCAGTATGTTTGTCCTGTCGGAATTTTAATTTATAGCTGTATCAAGGATAAGGTGGCGCCGACACTGGGAGAGATAGTTTCTATCATATTAGCTATCGGAGGGACCTTTCTTATTGCAACACATGGGCAGTTGGACCAGTTATCCATAACACCTACAGGCTTGTTCTGGGGGCTCTTTTCTGCTCTGACTTACGCACTTTATATTATTTTGCCAATAGTCTTGATTAAGAAGTGGGGGAGCAGCTTGGTCATCGGTGTGGGAATGGTCATAGCAGGTTTGGTCGCTCTTCCTTTTACAGGAGTTCTACAGACTGCTATCCCAACTAGTCTTGATTTTCTCCTTGCATTTGCGGGCATTATCCTTATCGGGACTGTTTTTGCCTATACAGCCTTTCTAAAAGGAGCCAGTCTGATAGGACCGGTCAAGTCAAGCTTGTTGGCTTCAATTGAGCCAATATCGGCGGTTTTCTTTGCATTCTTAATAATGAATGAACAATTTTATCCCATTGATTTTCTTGGTATGGCAATGATATTGTTTGCTGTAACCTTGATTTCTTTGAAAGATTTACTCTTAGAAAAATAAAAAGACTCTTTGTCCGTGACAGAGAGTTTTTGCCTAGTAATCTAATTGTTTTCAAGATAAAATTCAAAACGTTCGCCTACATATTGACTTTTTACATATTCAAAAGCTGTTCCATCTTCTAGGTAGGAAACTTGAGTCAGCCCAAGAATAGCATGTCCTTTTTCAACTTCCAAATAGTGGGCAATTTTTTCCTTAGCGAGGCGAGCATAAATAGTCTGCTGTGATTTGCCAATACGGTAGCCATATTTTTGCAGGGTTTGGAAGAAATGACTGGTGATTTCTTCTTTTTTAAAGTCCTTAATAAATTTTTCAGGAATAGAAGCAACTTCATAAACCAGAGGAACTTTGTCGGCATAGCGGACCCGTTCCATTCGGATAATGTTTTCGGTTGGAGAAATTCCTAACTGGGCAACTTCCTGCTCATTGGGAATGGTTTTTCTGTAGGAAATGAGTTGACTAGAGGGAATTTTGCCTTGGGACTTAACAATTTCAGTAAAACTGGTTGTCCCTCGCATCTTTTCTTGTACTCGAGTACTGGACACAAAGGTACCGCTCCCTACCCTGCGTTCCAAAACGCCTTCTTCGACTAAGAGAGATACAGCTTGGCGGAGGGTCATGCGGCTGACCTCAAATTGTTCAGCCAAATCTCGTTCACTCGGCAGCCTCTCACCAATGGCCCAACGGTGATCGTCAATATCCTTTTTAATCTGATCATGGATTTTCATATAAGCAGGTAGCATATTTTCACTTCATTTCTATCTTTTCTCTATTGTACCCTAATAAACAAGAAAAAGTCAAACTTCGCCTTGTTTAGTTGGTAATTCACTAGTATTTGTGATAGAATATTGAGAAAAGATATTTCTTTTGAGAAAGGAAAAAGATGAGCAACATTTCAACTGATTTGCAAGATGTAGAAAAAATCATCGTATTGGACTATGGTAGCCAATACAACCAGCTGATTTCACGCCGTATCCGTGAGATTGGTGTTTTTTCAGAACTAAAGAGCCATAAAATTTCAGCTGCTGAAGTTCGTGAAATCAATCCTGTAGGAATTATCCTTTCAGGTGGTCCAAACTCTGTATACGAAGATGGTTCATTCGATATTGACCCAGAAATCTTCGAACTTGGCATTCCTATTTTGGGAATCTGTTACGGTATGCAGTTATTGACCCATAAACTTGGAGGAAAAGTTGTTCCTGCAGGTGATGCTGGAAATCGTGAATACGGTCAATCAACCCTAACACACACACCGTCAGCGCTTTTTAAATCAACACCTGATGAACAGACTGTTTTGATGAGCCATGGTGATGCAGTTACTGAGATTCCTGCTGACTTTGTTCGTACAGGTACATCAGCTGACTGCCCATACGCAGCCATCGAAAATCCAGATAAACACATTTACGGTATCCAGTTCCACCCAGAAGTTCGCCATTCTGTATACGGAAATGATATTCTTCGTAACTTTGCCCTTAACATTTGTAAGGCTAAAGGCGACTGGTCAATGGATAACTTCATTGACATGCAGATTCAAAAAATCCGTGAAACAGTCGGTGACAAACGTGTCCTTCTTGGCCTATCAGGTGGGGTTGACTCATCTGTCGTTGGAGTTCTTCTCCAAAAGGCTATTGGGGATCAATTGATTTGTATCTTCGTAGACCACGGTCTTCTTCGTAAAGGAGAAGCAGACCAAGTTATGGACATGCTTGGTGGTAAGTTTGGTTTGAATATCGTCAAAGCAGACGCTGCTAAACGTTTCCTTGACAAACTTGCAGGTGTTTCTGACCCTGAACAAAAACGGAAGATTATCGGTAACGAGTTTGTCTATGTATTTGATGACGAAGCAAGCAAGCTCAAAGATGTGAAATTCCTTGCTCAAGGTACTTTATATACAGATGTTATCGAGTCTGGTACGGATACAGCCCAAACTATCAAGTCACACCATAACGTGGGTGGTCTTCCAGAAGATATGCAGTTTGAACTGATTGAACCACTCAACACTCTTTACAAAGATGAAGTTCGCGCTCTCGGTACAGAACTTGGCATGCCAGACCACATCGTATGGCGCCAACCATTCCCAGGACCTGGTCTTGCGATCCGTGTTATGGGTGAAATCACTGAAGAGAAACTGGAAACAGTTCGTGAGTCAGACGCTATTCTTCGTGAGGAAATTGCTAAAGCAGGTCTTGACCGCGATATCTGGCAATACTTCACTGTTAACACAGGCGTTCGTTCAGTCGGTGTTATGGGTGACGGTCGTACTTATGACTACACGATTGCAATCCGTGCTATCACTTCTATCGATGGTATGACTGCTGATTTTGCCAAAATTCCATGGGAAGTACTTCAAAAAATCTCAGTACGTATCGTAAATGAAGTGGATCATGTTAACCGTATCGTCTACGATATCACAAGTAAACCACCTGCAACAGTTGAGTGGGAATAGTCATCTAAGGATTCATTTATGTATTTTTACTAGCCAGTATCTTTGGATGCTGGTTTTTGATTTCCTAGACTTTTTGACTACTTGTTAAAACTAGGTTAATTTTCGACAGTTTAATAGTTATTATGTAAAGCTTAAAAGATTAGAATTGTCAAAACAATCTGTCTAGGCTTGATTTTATAACTTATTTGCTATAAAATGAGAAGGAAAAACGTCAAACTTTTATATTGCAAATAGGAGAAAACATGACAAAAACATTAAAACGTCCTGAGGTTTTATCACCTGCAGGGACTTTAGAGAAGCTAAAAGTAGCTGTTCAGTATGGAGCAGATGCTGTCTTTATCGGTGGTCAGGCCTATGGTCTTCGTAGCCGTGCAGGTAACTTTACCTTTGAACAAATGGAAGAAGGTGTCCAGTTTGCTGCCAAGTACGGTGCAAAGGTCTATGTAGCTGCCAACATGGTTATGCATGAAGGAAATGAAGCTGGTGCTGGTGAGTGGTTCCGTAAACTACGTGATATCGGAATCGCGGCAGTTATCGTGTCTGACCCAGCCTTGATTATGATTGCAGCGACAGAAGCACCAGGTCTTGAAATCCACCTCTCTACCCAAGCCAGTGCCACTAACTATGAAACGCTTGAGTTCTGGAAAGAATTGGGCTTGACTCGTGTCGTTTTGGCGCGTGAGGTTTCGATGGAAGAATTAGCTGAAATCCGCAAACGTACTGATGTAGAAATTGAAGCCTTTGTCCACGGAGCCATGTGTATTTCTTACTCTGGTCGTTGTACTCTTTCAAACCACATGAGTATGCGTGATGCTAACCGTGGTGGTTGCTCTCAGTCTTGTCGTTGGAAATACGACCTTTACGATATGCCATTTGGTCAAGAGCGCAAGAGCTTGAAAGGTGAAATTCCTGAAGAATTTTCAATGTCAGCCGTTGATATGTCTATGATTGACCATATTCCAGATATGATTGAAAATGGAGTGGACAGTCTTAAGATTGAAGGGCGTATGAAGTCTATTCACTACGTATCAACAGTAACCAACTGCTATAAGGCGGCTGTGGATGCATATCTTGAAAGTCCTGAAAAGTTTGAAGCTATTAAACAAGATTTAGTGGACGAAATGTGGAAGGTTGCTCAACGTGAATTGGCAACAGGTTTCTACTACGGTACACCATCTGAAAATGAGCAGTTGTTTGGTGCTCGCCGTAAAATTCCTGAGTACAAGTTTGTTGCTGAAGTCGTTTCTTATGATGATGCGACACAAACAGCAACTATTCGTCAACGGAATGTTATTAACGAAGGGGACCAAGTTGAGTTTTATGGCCCAGGTTTCCGTCATTTTGAAACGTATATCGAAGATTTGCACGATGCCAAAGGCAATAAAATCGACCGCGCACCAAATCCAATGGAGCTTTTGACAATTAAGGTTCCACAACCTGTTCAAGCAGGAGATATGGTGCGAGCTCTCAAAGAAGGTCTTATCAATCTCTATAAGGAAGATGGAACCAGCGTCACAGTTCGTGCTTAATAAGCAAGCAGGAAATGAAAGATTTCTAGTTGCTTTCCTTTAATCTTGCTCACTAAAAGAAAAGAAGTTCAAGAAAATATATTTATTTCCATCCGAGATTTTATCTCGGATTTTTTTCATTACTTTTCAGAAAGACCTAGATAATGGACGGATTTATTACAATTTTTTTCCAAAGATTTCTATATAATAGACTCAAAAATAGTAAAATTGTAAATAATTTTCATTAAACGCTTTCAACGTAAGTAAAAAGTTGACAAATCCAATTTTTAGGACTAAACTAAGTAAGTAAATTTTAATTAAAAGGAGAATTCGTCATGAATTTAACATTTTTCGGTCTATGTCTTGCCTGTATGGGTGTATCTCTTGGTGAAGGTATGTTGATGAACGGTTTGTTGAAATCAGTTGCTCGCCAACCAGATATCATCTCAGAACTACGTAGTTTGATGATCCTAGGGGTTGCCTTTATTGAAGGTACTTTCTTCGTTACTCTTGTCTTTTCATTTATCATCAAATAAAAGAAGTATAAATTGAAAAAGGGAGGATTTTAGATGGAAGAAAGTATTAATCCAACCATCAATATTGGTCCTGTTACCTTTAATTTAACCATAGTAGTTTTGACTTTGTTGACTGTAGCACTTATTTTTGGCTTTATTTATTGGGCAACTCGAAATATGACTTTGAGACCCACAGGAAAACAAAATGTATTAGAGTATTTATTTGATTTTGTTGTTGGATTTACAAAATCAAACCTTGGTCCAATGATAAAGGATTATTCTCTCTTTTATTTCTGTTTATTCCTATTTATGGCCATTGCAAATAATATTGGCTTAATGGCTAGAATTCAGACTACAGATGGTGTAAATCTTTGGACCTCACCAACAGCAAATTTGTCATTTGACTTGGTCTTGTCTTTTACAATTATCTTAATGACTCACGTAGAAGGAATTCGTCGTCGTGGAATCAAAAAGTATTTAAAAGCATTTGTAACACCAGGTTTTATGACACCAATGAATCTCTTGGAAGAAGTTACCAATCTCCTTTCACTTGCATTGCGGGTCTTTGGTAATATCTTTGCAGGGGAAGTGATGGCAAGTATGTTAGTCCTACTTTCTCATCAGGCCTTCTATTGGTATCCTATTGCTTTTGGAACAAATCTAATCTGGACTGCATTTTCTGTTTTTATTTCTTGTGTACAAGCATATGTATTTACATTGTTGTCTTCGATGTACTTAGGAAATAAAATTAATGATGAAGAATAGAAAGGAGTAGTTTATGAATGTAACAGTAGGTGAATTGCTTGGTGATTTTATACTAATCGCTGGTTCCTTTATTCTCTTGCTAGTCTTGGTTAAGAAATACGCTTGGTCAAATTTGACTAGCATTTTCGAACAAAGAGCAGAAAAAATTGCAGCAGATATTGACGGAGCTGAACAAGCACGTCAAAAAGCAGAAGTATTGGCTCAGAAACGCGAAGATGAATTGGCTGGTAGCCGCAAAGAAGCTAAGACAATCATTGAGAATGCGAAAGAAACAGCTGAGAAAAGCAAAGCTAGTATTTTAGCAGATGCTAAGCTAGAAGCAGGACGCTTGAAAGAAAAAGCGAACCAAGAAATTGCTCAAAATAAAGCTGAAGCTTTACAAAGCGTTAAGGGTGAGGTAGCAGATTTGACAATCAGCTTGGCTGGTAAAATCATCTCACAAAACCTTGACGGTCATGCCCATAAAGAACTCATTGATCAGTATATCGATCAGTTAGGAGAAGCTTAATGGACAAGAAAACAGTAAAGGTAATTGAAAAATACAGCATGCCTTTTGTCCAATTGGTTTTAGAAAAAGGAGAAGAAGACCGTATCTTTTCAGACTTAGCTCAAATCAAGCAAGTTGCTGAAGAAACAGGCTTACCTTCTTTTTTAAAAAAAGTGGCAGTAGACGAGTCTGACAAGGAAAAAACAATTACTTTCTTCCAAGATTCAGTGTCACCTTTATTGCAAAACTTTATCCAGGTTCTTATCTACAATCACAGAGCAAATCTTTTTTATGATATTCTTGTAGATTGCTTGAACCGACTTGAAAAAGAAACAAATCGATTTGAAGTGACGATTACTTCAGCTCATCCTTTAACTGATGAACAGAAGAGTCGCTTGCTCCCTTTGATTGAGAAAAAAATGTCTCTTAAAGTAAGGAGTGTAAAAGAACAAATCGATGAAAGTCTTATTGGTGGTTTTGTCATTTTTGCCAATCACAAGACAATTGATGTGAGTATTAAACAACAACTTAAAGTTGTTAAAGAAAATTTGAAATAGAAAGTGGTGTTCTTTTGGCAATTAACGCACAAGAAATCAGCGCTTTAATTAAGCAACAAATTGAAAATTTCAAACCCAATTTTGATGTGACTGAAACAGGTGTTGTAACCTATATCGGGGACGGTATCGCGCGTGCTCACGGCCTTGAAAATGCCATGAGTGGAGAGTTGTTGATTTTTGAAAACGGCTCTTATGGTATGGCTCAAAACTTGGAGTCAACAGACGTTGGTATTATCATCCTAGGTGACTTTACAGATATCCGTGAAGGCGATACAATCCGCCGTACAGGGAAAATCATGGAAGTCCCAGTAGGTGAAAGTCTGATTGGTCGTGTTGTGGATCCGCTTGGTCGTCCAGTTGACGGTCTTGGAGAAATCTACACTGATAAAACTCGTCCAGTAGAAGCACCAGCTCCTGGTGTTATGCAACGTAAGTCTGTATCAGAACCATTGCAAACTGGTTTGAAAGCTATTGACGCCCTTGTACCGATTGGTCGTGGTCAACGTGAGTTGATTATCGGTGACCGTCAGACAGGGAAAACAACCATTGCGATTGATACAATCTTGAACCAAAAAGGTCAAGATATGATCTGTATCTACGTAGCGATTGGACAAAAAGAATCAACAGTTCGTACGCAAGTAGAAACACTACGTCAGTACGGTGCCTTGGACTACACAATCGTTGTGACAGCCTCTGCTTCACAACCATCTCCATTGCTTTTCCTAGCTCCTTATGCTGGGGTTGCCATGGCGGAAGAATTTATGTACCAAGGTAAGCATGTTTTGATCGTTTATGATGATTTATCAAAACAAGCGGTAGCTTATCGTGAACTGTCACTCTTGCTTCGTCGTCCTCCAGGTCGTGAAGCTTTCCCAGGGGATGTTTTCTACCTTCACAGCCGTTTGCTTGAGCGCTCAGCTAAAGTTTCTGATGAACTTGGTGGTGGATCAATTACTGCCCTACCATTTATCGAGACACAAGCAGGAGATATCTCTGCCTATATCGCAACCAACGTGATTTCAATCACTGATGGACAAATCTTCCTTGGTGATGGTCTCTTCAATGCGGGTATTCGTCCAGCCATCGATGCGGGTTCATCTGTATCTCGTGTAGGTGGTTCTGCACAAATCAAAGCCATGAAAAAGGTTGCTGGTACACTTCGTATCGACCTTGCTTCATACCGTGAGTTGGAAGCCTTCACTAAGTTTGGTTCTGACTTGGATGCGGCAACACAGGCTAAGTTGAACCGTGGACGTCGTACAGTTGAAGTCTTGAAACAACCTGTTCACAAACCATTACCTGTTGAGAAACAAGTAACCATTCTCTATGCTTTGACACATGGTTTCTTGGATACTGTTCCAGTAGATGATATTGTTCGTTTCGAGGAAGAGTTCCATGCCTTCTTTGATGCTCAACATCCAGAGATTTTGGAAACCATTCGTGATACAAAAGACTTGCCAGAAGAAGCAGTCTTGGATGCTGCGATTACAGAGTTTCTCAATCAAACCAGCTTCCAATAAGAATAGAGGTGTCAGATGGCAGTATCTCTAAATGATATTAAAACAAAAATCGCCTCAACAAAAAATACTAGTCAAATCACAAATGCCATGCAGATGGTATCAGCTGCTAAGCTAGGTCGTTCTGAAGAAGCTGCTCGCAACTTCCAAGTTTATGCTCAGAAAGTTCGTAAACTTTTGACGGATATTCTTCATGGGAATGGAGCTGGTAGTTCAACCAATCCGATGTTGATTAGCCGTCCAGTTAAGAAGACAGGCTATATCGTCATTACATCAGACCGAGGTTTGGTTGGAGGTTATAATTCTTCTATTTTGAAAGCCGTTATGGAGCTGAAAGAAGAATACCATCCAGACGGTAAAGGTTTTGAAATGATCTGTATTGGTGGAATGGGAGCTGATTTCTTTAAAGCTCGTGGTATTCAACCACTTTATGAACTACGTGGCTTGGCAGATCAACCAAGCTTTGATGAAGTTCGTAAGATTATTTCAAAAACTGTTGAAATGTACCAAAATGAACTTTTTGATGAACTCTATGTCTGCTATAACCACCATGTCAATACGCTAACCAGTCAAATGCGTGTGGAACAAATGCTTCCAATTGTTGACTTGGATCCAAATGAAGCAGATGATAGTTACAGCTTGACCTTTGAATTGGAAACTAGCCGAGAAGAAATTTTGGAGCAGTTGTTGCCTCAATTTGCAGAAAGTATGATTTACGGTGCTATTATCGATGCTAAGACAGCTGAAAATGCTGCTGGTATGACAGCCATGCAAACAGCGACAGATAATGCTAAGAAAGTCATTAATGATTTGACAATTCAGTATAACCGTGCCAGACAGGCGGCGATTACACAAGAAATTACAGAAATCGTAGCAGGAGCTAGTGCCTTAGAATAGGCACTAGTCCAGCTCGTATGAAAATGAACTTAGGACCTAGTTAAGCTAGGGACCGACAGTATCTTATATAGAATAGGAGAAGGAGATGAGTTCAGGTAAAATTGCTCAGGTTATCGGTCCCGTTGTAGACGTCTTGTTTGCAGCAGGGGAAAAACTTCCTGAGATTAACAATGCACTTGTCGTCTACAAAAATGACGAAAGAAAAACAAAAATCGTCCTTGAAGTAGCCTTGGAGTTGGGAGATGGTATGGTCCGTACTATCGCCATGGAATCAACAGATGGGTTGACTCGTGGAATGGAAGTATTGGACACAGGTCGTCCAATCTCTGTACCAGTAGGTAAAGAAACTTTGGGACGTGTCTTCAACGTTTTGGGAGATACCATTGACTTGGAAGCTCCTTTTACAGAAGACGCAGAGCGTCAGCCAATTCATAAAAAAGCTCCAACTTTTGATGAGTTGTCTACCTCTTCTGAAATCCTTGAAACAGGGATTAAGGTTATCGACCTTCTTGCCCCTTACCTTAAAGGTGGTAAGGTTGGACTTTTCGGTGGTGCCGGAGTTGGTAAAACCGTCTTAATCCAAGAATTGATTCACAACATTGCCCAAGAACACGGTGGTATTTCAGTATTTACTGGTGTTGGGGAACGTACTCGTGAGGGGAACGACCTATACTGGGAAATGAAAGAATCAGGCGTTATCGAGAAAACAGCCATGGTATTTGGTCAGATGAATGAGCCACCAGGAGCACGTATGCGTGTTGCCCTTACTGGTTTGACAATCGCTGAATACTTCCGTGATGTAGAAGGCCAAGACGTGCTTCTCTTTATCGATAATATCTTCCGTTTCACTCAGGCTGGTTCAGAAGTATCTGCCCTTTTGGGTCGTATGCCATCAGCCGTTGGTTATCAACCAACCCTTGCTACGGAAATGGGTCAATTGCAAGAGCGTATTACATCAACTAAGAAGGGTTCTGTAACCTCTATCCAAGCTATCTATGTGCCAGCGGATGACTATACTGACCCAGCGCCAGCAACAGCTTTCGCTCACTTGGATTCTACTACAAACTTGGAACGTAAGTTGGTACAATTGGGTATTTACCCAGCCGTTGATCCACTTGCTTCAAGCTCACGTGCCTTGGCGCCTGAAATCGTTGGAGAAGAGCACTATGCAGTTGCTGCTGAAGTAAAACGTGTTCTTCAACGTTACCATGAGTTGCAAGATATCATTGCTATCCTTGGTATGGATGAGCTTTCTGATGAAGAAAAGACCTTGGTTGCTCGTGCCCGCCGTATCCAATTCTTCTTGTCACAAAACTTCAACGTTGCGGAACAATTTACTGGCCAGCCAGGTTCTTATGTCCCAGTTGCTGAAACTGTTCGTGGCTTTAAGGAAATCCTTGATGGTAAACATGACCACTTGCCAGAAGATGCCTTCCGTGGCGTAGGTTCTATCGAAGATGTGATTGCCAAAGCTGAAAAAATGGGATTTTAAGAGGTGATCTATGGCTCAGTTAACTGTCCAGATCGTGACACCAGATGGTCTCGTCTATGATCACCATGCCAGCTATGTATCAGTTCGAACTCTGGATGGTGAGATGGGGATCTTGCCACGACATGAAAATATGATTGCGGTTTTAGCAGTTGATGAAGTAAAGGTAAAACGTATTGATGATGAAGATCACGTGAACTGGATTGCAGTAAACGGAGGCGTTATTGAAATTGCCAATGATATCATCACAATCGTTGCTGACTCTGCAGAACGTGCTCGTGATATCGATGTCAGTCGTGCAGAACGTGCTAAGATTCGTGCGGAGCGCGAAATCGAAGAAGCCCACGAAAAACACTTGATTGATCAAGAACGTCGTGCTAAGATTGCTTTGCAACGTGCCATTAACCGTATTAATGTCGGAAATAGACTATGAGAAAAAAGGCTCTTTGTCAACTGTAGTGGGTTGAAGAAAAGCTAAGCTCGAGAAAGGACCCATTTCGTCCTTTCTTTTTTGATATTCAGAGCGATAAAAATCCGTTTTTTGAAGTTTTCAAAGTTCCGAAAACCAAAGGCATTGCGCTTGATAAGTTTGATAAGATTATTGGTCGCTTCTAATTTGGCATTAGAATAGGGTAACTGAAGGGCATTGACGATTTTCTCTTTGTCCTTTAGAAATGTT